>NZ_JBEXGN010000007.1:181314-357440 GCF_040607345.1 Streptomyces sp. NPDC005302 | reverse complement strand
TCCGATCTCCCGCGCCGGCTGTACCTGGTCGGTCATCGCGTACCGCTCCCTTCGATCCCTCGGGTGCCGGTCCCTGCGTGTGCTCCGCCGTGCCGTCCTGTCGCTCCGCTCAGTCCTCGGAGGAGTCCGGTGTGTCCGAGGACCCGGAGGTCGTGTCGGAGGATCCGGAGGGATCGGCAGTGTCGGACGTGTCCGGCGCGTCCGCCGTTCCCGGGGATTCCCCGGAGCCGGGCGCCCGTCCCGGGGCGCCGGAGCGGCCGCCGTCGGTAGCCTCGTCCGTCCCTCTGCGCGGCTCGGCGTCCGGCTCGCCGTCCTGTCCCGTGTCGGACTCGGGGCGCTGCGCCATCGGCGGCCTGCCCCGTCCGCCGGGCGTGCCGGGGGTGTCACGCAGGTAGGACTCGCCGCTCTCCGTCGCGTGGCCGCCGGGCCCGGCGGCCGGGCCCCCGCCGTCCCTGCGGCGCAGGTAGCGCTCGAACTCGCGCGCGATCGCCTCGCCGGACGCCTCGGGCAGCTCGGCGGTGTCCCGGGCCTCCTCCAGCGTCTGCACGTACTCGGCGACCTCGCTGTCCTCGGCGGCCAGCTGGTCGACCCCGAGCTGCCAGGCCCGCGCGTCCTCGGGCAGCTCGCCCAGCGGGATGCGCAGGTCGATGAGGTCCTCCAGGCGGTTGAGGAGGGCCAGGGTCGCCTTCGGGTTGGGCGGCTGCGACACGTAGTGCGGTACGGCCGCCCACAGCGACACCGCCGGGACGCCCGCGTGGGTGCACGCCTCCTGGAGGATGCCGACGATGCCCGTGGGGCCCTCGTACTTGGTCTCCTCCAGGTCCATCGTGCGGGCCAGGTCGGCGTCGGAGGTGACGCCGCTGACCGGCACCGGACGGGTGTGCGGGGTGTCACCGAGCAGCGCGCCCATGATCACCACCAGCTCGACGCCCAGCTCGTGAGCGAAACCGAGCAGCTCGTTGCAGAACGAGCGCCAGCGCATCGACGGCTCGATGCCGCGGACCAGCACCAGGTCACGGGGCTTGTCGCCGCCGACCCGGACCACCGACAGGCGCGTGGTGGGCCAGGTGATCTTGCGGACACCGCCGTCCAGCCAGACGGTGGGCCGGTTGACCTGGAAGTCGTAGTAGTCCTCGGCGTCCAGCGCCGCGAACACCTCGCCCTTCCATTCCTTGTCCAGGTGTGCGACCGCCGCGGAGGCGGCGTCGCCGGCGTCGTTCCAGCCCTCGAACGCGGCCACCATGACTGGGTCGATCAGCTCGGGAACCCCCTCCAGCTCGATCACCCAGCGCCTCCTTCCGATGTGCCCTCGCGTACGCACCAACCTTACGGCGTGCCGAGGGGCCCGCTGCAGCCCCCTCGCGCGGGGGAGTGAACGGATCACTGCCCCGTCCGGGGCCCGGAAACACGCCGGACCGCCATCGCGGACGACCCGTCAGTCATCCGAGCTGTACACGGTCAACTCGCCCGAGCGGCCGGAAGATTGCCCTCTGCAAGCTCCATACGTCGGATGACGGGGAGAGCTCCGATGTCCGCGCGGCGGCCCGCGCACCCTCGGCGGGCGAGCGGTCCGCAGAGCTGAGCCGTGCCTACAGCGTGGACCTGAGCCACTGCTCCACGCTGGCGATGTGCACGGTCGCCCAGGACCGGGCCGTCTCCGCGTCCCGGTCGCGCAGGGCTGCGAGGATGGCCCGGTGTTCGTGCAGGGTGCGGCTGACCGCGTCCTCCTGGGTGAGTCCCCGCCAGACCCGGGCCCTGGTGGTGGGCCCGGACAGGCCGTCGAGCAGCGAACAGAGCACCGAGTTGCCCGACGACCGCACGATGCCCCGGTGGAAGTCCAGGTCACCGGCGACGAGTTCCTCCACGGACGGCTCCGGGCCCAGCTTGTCCAACTGGTCCGCCAGGGCGTCCAGTTCCTGTTCGCTGATGAGGGTGGCCGCCATCGCCGTGGCCGCCGGCTCCAGGATGCGGCGCACCGCGAGGAACTCCAGGACCGTGTCGTCGCGGTGGAAGTCGACGACGAAGCTCAGCGCCTCCAGCAGGAGTTGCGGGTCCAGGCTCGTGACGTAGGTGCCGTCGCCCTGGCGCACGTCCAGGATGCGGATGAGGGACAGGGCCCGTACGGCCTCCCGCAGGGAGTTGCGGGACAGCCCCAGGTCGGCCGCCAGCTCGCTCTCCTTGGGGAGCCGGTCGCCGGGACGCAGCGCGCCGGAGACGATCATTCCCTTGATCTTCTCGATCGCCTCGTCGGTGACTGCCATGCCGGGGCCTCCTGGTGGCTCAGGATGTCCCCTCAGACATCCGATGTCTCACAGGCGCCATTATGCGTGCCACCCGACGTCCCGGGCACGGCTGAGGGGCGGCACCCCCCGTGGGAGCCGCCCCTCACCCGCGCTGCCGGCGGCTACTTCCGGTCGAGCAGGTCCTGCACGCGGCCACGGATGTCGTCCGTGGCCAGACCGCGGACGGTCAGGGTCGTGCGGCGGCGCAGCACGTCGTCCGCAGTCTCGGCCCACTCGTTGTCGCGGGCGTAGACGACCTGGGCCCAGATCTCCGGGGCGTCCGGGTGGACGCGCTCGGCGAGTTCGGGGTTCTCGTTGGCCAGGCGGGCGATGTCGAAGGCCAGCGAGCCGTAGTGGGTGGACAGGTGCCGGGCGGTGTCGGCGCCCATGCGGGGGCCGGGCGCCGGACCGTCCACCAGGAGGCGGTGCGCGACGGCGCGCGGGTTGGCGACGCCGGGGAGCGGCATCTTCTTCGGCAGCTCGGAGATCGGCTCGAAGTCCTCGCCCAGCGGGTGGCCGGGCAGCGACTCCAGCTTCTTCATGACCGTACGGCCGATGTGCCGGAAGGTGGTCCACTTGCCGCCCGCGACGGACAGCATGCCGCCGCGGCCCTCGGTGACGACCGTCTCGCGCTTGGCCTTCGAGGTGTCGCCGGGACCGCCCGGCAGCACCCGCAGACCGGCGAAGGAGTACGTGATCAGGTCCCGGTCGAGCTGCTGGTCGCGGATGGAGTACGCGGCCTCGTCGAGGATCTGGGTTATGTCCTTGTCGTTGACCGCGACCTCGCCCGGGTCGCCCTCGTACTCCTCGTCGGTGGTGCCGAGCAGGAGCATGTCCTCCCAGGGGAGGGCGAAGGTGATGCGGTACTTGTCGATCGGGGTGGCCAGAGCGGCCTTCCACGGAGCGGTCCGCTTCAGGACCAGGTGCGCGCCCTTGGACAGCCGGATCGACGGGGCCGCGTTCGGGTCCTCCAGCTTGCGCAGGTGGTCGACCCACGGCCCGGTCGCGTTCAGCACCAGACGGGCGTTCACGCCGAACTCGTCGCCGGACAGGCGGTCCCGCAGCTCGGCGCCGGTGACCCGGCCCCGGGTGAAGCGCAGACCGGTGACCTCGGCGTGGTTGAGCACGGCCGCGCCGGACTCGACCGCCGCGCGGACCGTCATCAGGGCCATGCGCGAGTCGTTCATCTGGTCGTCGCCGTAGACGGCGACGGCCTTGAGGTTGTCGGTGCGCAGCTCCGGCACGTCCTGCGCGGCCTTGGCGGGGCTGAGCAGGTGGCCGACGCCGTCGCCGAAGGCGGAGAGGGCGGAGTAGGCGAAGACGCCCGCTCCGAGCTTCGCCGCGCCGTGCGGCCCGCCCTTGTACACGGGGAGGTAGAACGTGAGCGGATTCGCCAGGTGGGGGGCCACCTGACGGGAGACCGCACGGCGCTCGAAGTGGTTCTCCGCCACCAGCTTCACCGCGCCGGTCTGCAGGTAGCGCAGACCGCCGTGCAGAAGCTTGGAGGAGGCGGAGGAGGTGGCGCCGGCGAAGTCACCGGCGTCGACCAGAGCCACCCGCAACCCGGACTGCGCGGCATGCCAGGCGGTCGAGATGCCCAGGATGCCACCACCGATCACGAGAAGGTCGTACGTCGCCTTGGAAAGCTGCTCCCGGGTCTCGGCACGGCTCGGAAGGGAGCCGGAGGCCGGGTGCGTACCGAGGGCAGGCACGGACTGCAGGGTGGACTGGCTGGTCATTGCGGGTTCTTACTCCTCGTCAGTTCTCGTCTTCGATCCAGCCCATGGTCCGTTCGACGGCCTTGAGCCAGCTCTTGTACTCACGGTCGCGGACGTCCGCGGCCATGTTCGGGGTCCATTCCGCGGCCCGGCGCCAGTTGGCGCGCAGGTCCTCGGTGTTGGTCCAGAAGCCGACGGCCAGACCGGCGGCGTAGGCGGCGCCGAGGCAGGTGGTCTCGGCGACCATCGGACGCACCACGGGGGCGTCCAGGACGTCGGCCAGGGTCTGCATCAGCAGGTTGTTGGAGGTCATGCCGCCGTCGACCTTGAGCGCCGTGAGCTCGACGCCGGAGTCCTTGGTCATGGCGTCGCTGATCTCACGGGTCTGCCAGGCCGTGGCCTCCAGGACGGCGCGCGCGATGTGCGCCTTGGTGACGTACCGGGTCAGTCCGGCGATCACACCGCGGGCGTCGGGACGCCAGTACGGGGCGAACAGACCGGAGAAGGCCGGCACGAAGTAGGCGCCGCCGTTGTCCTCGACCGACGACGCGAGCGTCTCGATCTCGGCGGCGGACTTGATCAGGCCCATCTGGTCGCGCATCCACTGCACCAGCGAGCCGGTGACGGCGATGGAGCCTTCGAGCGCGTAGACCGGCTGCTGGTCGCCGATCCGGTAGCCGACCGTGGTCAGCAGGCCCGAGTACGAGTTGATGATCTTGTCGCCGGTGTTCATCAGCATGAACGTGCCGGTGCCGTAGGTGGACTTGGCCTCACCCTCGGCGAAACAGGTCTGGCCGAACAGGGCCGCCTGCTGGTCGCCGAGCGCGGAGGCGACCGGGATGCCGCCGAGCAGCTCGCCGAGCGGGCCTCCGGTGACCTCGCCGTACACCTCGGCGGAGGAACGGATCTCGGGCAGCATGGCCAGCGGAACGCCGATCGACTCGGCGATCTGCTCGTCCCAGGCCAGGGTGTGCAGGTTCATCAGCATGGTGCGCGACGCGTTGGTCACGTCGGTGACGTGCTTGCCGCCGTTCACACCGCCGGTCAGGTTCCAGATGACCCAGCTGTCCATGGTGCCGAAGAGGATGTCCCCGGCCTCGGCGCGCTCGCGCAGGCCCTCGACGTTGTCCAGCAGCCAGCGGGCCTTGGGGCCGGCGAAGTACGAGGCGAGGGGCAGCCCGGTCTGGCGGCGGAAGCGGTCCTGGCCGACGTTGCGGCCCAGTTCGCGGCAGAGCGCGTCGGTGCGGGTGTCCTGCCAGACGAGGGCGTTGTGGACGGGCTCACCGGTGTTCTTGTCCCAGAGCAGCGTGGTCTCGCGCTGGTTGGTGATGCCGATGGCCTTGATGTCGTCGCGGGTGATGCCGGCCTTCGAGATGGCTCCGGCGACGACCTCCTGGACGTTGGTCCAGATCTCGGTGGCGTCGTGCTCGACCCAGCCCGGCTTCGGGAAGATCTGCTCGTGCTCCTTCTGGTCCACGGAGACGATGCGTCCGTCGCGGTCGAAGACGATGCAGCGGGAGGAGGTGGTGCCCTGGTCGATCGCGGCGATGAAGGGCCCGGCGGTGTGGGCGTCGGTCACGGTGTGCTCCGTAGCTCTCGGGTGGCGTTCTCAGGCGTGATGACGAGTGACGGCCGTCGTGTCACTTGAAGGCGATGTTGTACAGGCCGCCGGCTATGGCACCGCCGACGAGCGGGCCGACCACCGGTATCCAGGCGTAGCTCCAGTCCGAGCCGCCCTTGTTGGGCAGCGGCAGCAGGGCGTGGACGATGCGCGGACCCAGGTCGCGGACCGGGTTGATGGCGTAGCCGGTCGGTCCACCGAGCGAGAGACCGATACCCACGACGACCAGCGCCGTCACCAGGGCGCCGAGGACGCCGAGTCCGTTGCCGTTGTCGTTCAGACCCTGGGTGAGGATCGCGAGGACCAGGACGACGGTGGCGATGATCTCCGTCGCGAGGTTCTGCACCGCGTTGCGGATCTCGGGGCCGGTGGAGAAGACGCCGAGCACCGGACCGGCCTTCGGCGCGGTCTTCTGGTCGACCAGGCCTTCCTCGGCCGGCTGTTCGGCGAGGATCTCCGGGTCGGTGAGGTGCGCCTGGAACTGTCCGTAGTACGTGATCCAGACCAGGACGGCGCCGATCATCGCGCCGAGGAGCTGGGAGCCGAGGTAGAGCGGTACGTCGCTCCACTTGGTGCCGCCCTCGATCGCGAGACCGATGGTCACCGCCGGGTTCAGGTGGGCGCCGGAGACTCCGCCCGCGAGGTACGCGCCGGTCAGGACCGCGAAGCCCCAGCCGAACGTGATCGCGAGCCAGCCGGCGTTCTGCGCCTTCGAGCGCTTGAGAGTGACGGCGGCGCACACGCCACCGCCGAGCAGTACGAGTACGGCGGTACCTATGGTCTCGCCGATGAAGATGTCGGAGCTGGACACCCGCGACTCCTTTGTCCTTCGTCCAGGGGAAGCCGAACCCCGGGTCCCACCGGTGGTTCGTGCTCTCGGGAAGTGAGAGCGGTGTCGGCCCTGGCATTGCCACACTCTAACTCTTATTGCCGGTAAGTGTTCGACAATGCCGACCGATGGACGGGAGTCTTGCTCTCGCGTTACCAGCTCGTCAAGAGTCCTGTTATCGAAAACACGATCGTTATTGATCGCTGTGTGCTATCGATGCGCGGCCGGCGGGCCGTCCGTCCGTCCCGGGGGCCGGCGAACGCCCGGCCCATGGCACGGCGAAGGCCGGGAAGCATTCCGCTTCCCGGCCTCGTCTCCTACGAACCTCCCGTGGCGCCCCGCGCCTCAGAACCGCCCGGCACCCAGGTCCCGCGACACCGCGCGGGCACAGTCCCGGACCGCGGCGATCAGGTCGGGGCGCAGCTCCCCGTCCTGGCAGACCCGCTCCACGGCCCCGGTGATGCCCACCGCGCCGACCGGCATCCGCCGCCGGTTGTGGATGGGCGCGGCGACGGAGGCCACGCCCGTCCAGGTCTCCTCGACGTCGGCCGCGTACCCGCGCGCGCGGGTGATGTCGAGGACTCCCTCGAACTGGTCCAGCTCGCTGACCGTCCGCGGGGTGAACGCGGTGCGCTCGACCTCCAGGACCTCGCTGTGCGCGACCGGGTCGTACGCCGAGAGCACCTTGCCGAGGGCCGTCGAGTGCAGCGGCTGCATCGCCCCCACCTCCAGGACCTGGCGGCTGTCGTCGGGCCGGAAGACGTGGTGCACGATCAGGACGCCCTGCTGGTGCAGCACGCCCAGATAGACGCTCTCGCCGCTGGAACGGGCCAGGTCGTCGGTCCACACCAGGGCGCGCGCCCGCAGCTCGTGCACGTCGAGATAGGTGGTGCCGAGGCGCAGCAGCTCGGCGCCCAGCTGGTAGCGCCCGGAGGCCGGGTCCTGCTCCACGAACCCCTCCTGCTGGAGGGTCCGCAGGATGCCGTGCGCCGTACCCTTGGCCAGGCCCAGCGAGGAGGCGATGTCCGACAGGCCGAGCTGGCGCTCGCCGCCCGCGAGCAGCCGCAGCATCGCCGCCGCCCGTTCGAGCGACTGGATGTTCCGTGCCATCGCCGTGCTGCCTCCGTCCCCTTCGACCGTCGGCATGCGCCTGACCGCCACCGTTCGGCAATGTCGAACACTACCGGTCGTAGCCGGGCTCTCGCCAATGGGTGGTCGCCACATGTTTCGCCGTTCTCCACACCTTCGTCACCCGCGCCACGCCCGTCCGTCCAATGGACGCCCACGACCGTTCCCGGGTGCTCCGGGCTACGCTGACGGCGTGCGTCTTCCACGAGAAGCGCAAAGCCGACAGCCGTCGCATTCCAGGGAGCACCTTCATGGCCTCGTTGCCGACCCCGTCCCTTTCGTCCGGTCCCCAGGAGGGCCGCAGGCGAACCGACGCACTCCGAGAGGCGCTCTCCACCCGTGTGGTGGTGGCCGACGGCGCCATGGGCACGATGCTCCAGGCACAGGACCCGACGCTCGAGGACTTCGAGGACCTCGAAGGCTGCAACGAGATCCTGAACGTCACCCGTCCGGACATCGTCCGCTCCGTCCACGAGGCCTACTTCGAGGTCGGCGTCGACTGCGTCGAGACGAACACCTTCGGCGCGAACCACTCCGCGCTGGCCGAGTACGACATCCCGGAACGCGTCCACGAGCTGTCGGAGGCCGGCGCCCGGCTCGCCCGCGAGGTCGCCGACGAGTTCGGCGCCCGTGACGGCCGCCAGCGCTGGGTTCTCGGTTCCATCGGCCCCGGCACCAAACTGCCGACCCTCGGGCACGTCGCGTACGGCACCCTGCGTGACGGCTTCCAGGCCAACGTGGAGGGACTGCTCGCCGGCGGCGCCGACGCCCTGATCGTCGAGACCACCCAGGACCTGCTCCAGACGAAGTCCTCGATCCTCGGCGCGCACCGCGCGATGGAGGCGACCGGCGTCCAGGTGCCGCTCCTGGTCTCGATGGCCTTCGAGACGACCGGCACCATGCTGCTGGGCTCCGAGATCGGCGCCGCGCTGACCGCGCTGGAGCCGCTCGGCATCGACATGATCGGCCTCAACTGCTCGACCGGCCCCGCCGAGATGAGCGAGCACCTGCGCTACCTCACCCGGCACTCCCGCATCCCGCTGCTCTGCATGCCCAACGCCGGCCTGCCCGTCCTCACCAAGGACGGCGCCCACTTCCCGCTCGACGCGGAGGGCCTGGCCGACGCCCAGGAGAACTTCGTACGGGACTACGGCCTGTCCCTGGTCGGCGGCTGCTGCGGTACGACCCCGGAGCACCTGCGGCAACTGGTGGAGCGCGTCAACGGAGTGGTGCCCGGAGAGCGCAGCCCGCACCCCGAGCCCGGTGCCGCCTCGCTCTACCAGACCGTCCCGTTCCGCCAGGACACCGCCTACATGGCGATCGGCGAGCGCACCAACGCCAACGGCTCGAAGAAGTTCCGCGATGCCATGCTGGAGGCCCGCTGGGACGACTGCGTGGAGATGGCCCGCGACCAGATCCGCGAAGGCGCGCACATGCTCGACCTGTGCGTCGACTACGTCGGCCGCGACGGCGTCGCCGACATGGACGAACTGGCGGGACGCTTCGCCACCGCCTCGACGCTGCCTATCGTCCTCGACTCCACCGAGGTCCCGGTGATCCGCGCGGGCCTGGAGCGGCTCGGCGGCCGCGCGGTCATCAACTCCGTCAACTACGAGGACGGCGACGGCCCCGAGTCCCGGTTCGCGAAGGTCACGCGGCTCGCCCAGGAACACGGCGCCGCGCTCATCGCGCTCACCATCGACGAGGAGGGCCAGGCCCGCACCGTCGAGACCAAGGTCGCCATCGCCGAACGGCTCATCGAGGACCTGACGGGCAACTGGGGCATCCACGAGTCCGACATCCTCATCGACACCCTCACCTTCACGATCTGCACCGGTCAGGAGGAGTCCCGCAAGGACGGCATCGCGACGATCGAGGCGATCCGCGAGCTGAAGCGCCGCCGCCCGGACGTCCAGACCACGCTCGGCCTGTCCAACATCTCCTTCGGCCTCAACCCGGCCGCCCGGATCCTGCTCAACTCGGTCTTCCTGGACGAGTGCGTCAAGGCCGGCCTGGACTCCGCGATCGTGCACGCCTCCAAGATCCTGCCGATCGCCCGGTTCAGCGAGGAGGAGGTCACCACCGCCCTCGACCTGATCCACGACCGCCGCGCCGAGGGCTACGACCCGCTGCAGAAGCTGATGGCGCTGTTCGAGGGCGCCACCACCAAGTCCCTCAAGGCGGGCAAGGCCGAGGAGCTGGCCGCGCTCCCGCTGGACGAGCGCCTCAAGCGGCGGATCATCGACGGCGAGAAGAACGGTCTGGAGGCCGACCTCGACGCCGCCCTCCAGGAGCGCCCCGCCCTCGACATCGTCAACGCGACGCTGCTGGACGGCATGAAGGTCGTCGGTGAACTGTTCGGTTCCGGCCAGATGCAGCTGCCGTTCGTGCTCCAGTCCGCCGAGGTCATGAAGACGGCCGTCGCCTTCCTGGAACCGCACATGGAGAAGTCGGACGCGGAGGGCAAGGGAACCATCGTCCTCGCCACCGTGCGCGGCGACGTCCACGACATCGGCAAGAACCTCGTCGACATCATCCTGTCGAACAACGGCTACAACGTCGTCAACCTCGGCATCAAGCAGCCGGTCTCCGCGATCCTGGACGCCGCCCAGGAGCACCGGGCCGACGTCATCGGCATGTCCGGGCTCCTGGTCAAGTCCACGGTGATCATGAAGGAGAACCTGGAGGAGCTGAACCAGCGCGGACTGTCCGCCGACTACCCGGTGATCCTCGGCGGCGCCGCCCTGACCCGGGCCTACGTCGAACAGGACCTCTACGAGATCTACCAGGGCGAGGTCCGCTACGCCCGGGACGCCTTCGAGGGCCTGCGCCTGATGGACGCGCTGATCGGCGTCAAGCGCGGTGTGCCCGGCGCGGTGCTGCCCGAGCTGAAGCAGCGCCGGGTGCGGGCCGCGGCGGACACGGTGGTCGAGGAACGTCCCGAAGAGGGCCACGTCCGCTCCGACGTCTCCACCGACAACCCCGTACCGACCCCGCCCTTCGCCGGCACCCGCGTCATCAAGGGCATCCAGCTCAAGGAGTACGCCTCCTGGCTGGACGAGGGCGCCCTGTTCAAGGGCCAGTGGGGCCTCAAGCAGGCCCGCGCCGGCGACGGCCCGACGTACGAGGAACTGGTCGAGACCGAGGGCCGGCCGCGGCTGCGCGGGCTGCTGGACCGGCTCCAGACGGACAACCTGCTGGAAGCGGCCGTCGTCTACGGCTACTTCCCGTGCGTGTCCAAGGACGACGACCTGATCATCCTGGACGAGCGGGGCAACGAGCGCACCCGCTTCAGCTTCCCCCGCCAGCGCCGCGGCCGCCGGCTCTGCCTCGCCGACTACTTCCGCCCGGAGGAGTCGGGGGAGACCGACGTCGTCGGCTTCCAGGTCGTCACCGTCGGCTCCCGCATCGGCAAGGAGACCGCCAAGCTCTTCGAGGCCAACGCCTACCGCGACTACCTCGAACTGCACGGGCTGTCCGTGCAGCTCGCCGAGGCGCTCGCGGAGTACTGGCACGCGCGCGTGCGTTCCGAGCTGGGCTTCGCGGGGGAGGACCCCGCCGAGATCGAGGACATGTTCTCCCTGAAGTACCGCGGCGCGCGCTTCTCGCTCGGCTACGGGGCCTGCCCCAACCTGGAGGACCGCGCCAAGATCGCGGACCTGCTGCAGCCCGAGCGGATCGGCGTCCACCTCTCCGAGGAGTTCCAGCTCCACCCCGAGCAGTCCACCGACGCGATCGTCATCCACCACCCGGAGGCGAAGTACTTCAACGCACGGTGACCGCGCCGACGCGCTGCGACGCGAGCCGCCGGGCACACTGATCGGATAAGTCGTACACTGGTCGGTCCACCGCAGGCCGGTTGTCCCTTGCACGAAAAGGGGCGACCGGCCTGATCGTCCCTCAAGGAGGTGCGCCAGGATGACCAGTACGGTCCCCGCGCTCGGAACCCGTACGGCCGAAGGCTCCGCCCTGCAGGCCGTTCTCCTCGACATGGACGGAACCCTCGTCGACACCGAGGGATTCTGGTGGGACGTGGAGGTCGAGGTCTTCAAGGCCCTCGGACACGCCCTCGACGACTCCTGGCGCCATGTCGTGGTCGGCGGCCCCATGACCCGCAGCGCGGGCTTCCTCATCGAGGCCACCGGCGCCGACATCACCCTCGCCGAGCTGTCCGTGCTGCTCAACGACGGTTTCGAGACCCTGATCGGCCGCTCCCTGCCGATGATGCCGGGCGCGACCAGACTCCTCGCCGAACTGGCCGCCCACGAGATCCCCACCGCCCTGGTCTCCGCCTCGCACCGGCGGATCATCGACCGCGTCCTCGGCTCGATCGGCGCCCACTTCTTCACCCTGACCGTGGCGGGAGACGAGGTGGAACGGACCAAGCCGTTCCCCGACCCCTATCTGCTCGCCGCCGCCCGGCTCGGCGCGGAACCGGGCCGCTGCGCCGTCATCGAGGACACCGCGACCGGTGTCGCCGCGGCCGAGGCCGCCGGCTGCCACGTGGTCGCCGTCCCCTCCGTCGCCCCCATCGAGCCCGCGTGGCGCCGCACGGTGGTCACGTCGCTGGAAGAAGTCGATCTGCCTTTCCTGCACCGGGTGATGACGGAAAAGAACTGATCCTTCACCGAGGGTGCGCCGTCGAATCACTCAGTGTGCGGAGCCGAATACCGGAAATGACCCGGCGGTTTCCCTGTGGTAACCGCGGGCGAGGGCTCCTCCGTAATGCGCAATCGGGCGGATGGCTGAATTCCGGTACTCTCCAACCGAGTTGACACTGTGATGTTCGTCACTTAACGCGGGGTCGACAGGGGGACCGACTTGTGTGTTGACCCCCCATTCGTGCGGGCCCGGCGCGCCCTTGTGTCCCGATTGATGGAACGCTGCACGAATCCTTCCCGTGTCGGGTTATCGGTGCGTCCGCGCCCGGTTTCGCAGCGTGAGCGCACCGCAACTCCAGTGCCTGCGGGCCGTCCTGGCGGTGCGGACTAATGTCATCGCGAGAACGTCGCCGTAACCCCGTGACCCGCCGCGCCACCCCTGCATGCCGGCTCGCGGAAACTACAGCTCTGGAGAAACTCGAGCATGAACCGCAAGACTTTGGTGCTGCCGGCCGTGGTCGGTCTGCTCGCCCCGGTGCTCGCTGCGTGTGGTGGGTCCGACAGCGGGAGCAGCAGTGGCGATGCCATCGTTGTCGGCACCACGGACCGGTTCACCGCGTCGAAGGACGCCCCGGCCCCGTTCGACCCGGCGTACGCGTACGACGTCGGCACGTGGAACGTGCTGCGCCAGACCGTGCAGACGCTGATGATCCAGCCGCGCGGCGACGGCGAGCCCGAGCCCGAGGCCGCGGAGAAGTGCGGGTTCAGCGACAGCGGAAACGAGCGTTACTCGTGCACGCTGCGCGAGGGTCTGAAGTTCTCCAACGGTGACGCGGTCACCGCGAAGGACGTCAAGTTCTCCATCGACCGTGCGCGCGCCATCAAGGCCGACAGTGGTGTGTTCGCCCTGCTGTCCACCATCGACACGGTCGAGACCCAGGGCGACCGTCAGGTGATCTTCCACCTCAAGAGCGCTGACGCGACCTTCCCGTTCAAGCTGTCGACCCCCGTCGCCGGCATCGTGAACCCGAAGGACTACGACAAGGGCAAGCTGCGCGACGGCTTCTCCGTCGACGGCTCCGGTCCCTACACCCTGGAGTCCCAGGTCAAGGACGACGCGGTCGTCAAGGCCGTCTTCAGCAAGAACCCGAACTACAAGGGTCAGCTGAAGGTGAAGAACTCCAAGGTCGAGATGCGCTCCTTCGCGGACGCCGACGCGATGGGATCCGCCCTCGAAAAGGGCGACATCGACCTGATGACCCGTTCGATGACGCCCACGCAGATCAACAAGCTGTCCAACGCCGCGGGCGGCAACGTCAACCTGAACGAGATGCCCGGTCTCGAGATCCGCTACCTGGCCTTCAACACCAACGCCCCGTCGGTGAAGGACAAGGCCGTCCGCCAGGCCATGGCGCAGCTGATCGACCGCGGTGAGCTTGTCGCCAAGGTCTACGGAACGCAGGCCGAGCCGCTCTACTCGATGGTCCCCGCGACCATCACCGGCCACTCCAACGCCTTCTTCAACAAGTACGGCGACCCGAGTGTCAGCCGTGCCAGGACCGCGCTGAACAAGGCCGGCATCACCTCGCCGGTCAAGGTCACCCTGCACTACACGACCGACCACTACGGCTCGATCACCAAGCAGGAGTTCGAGATCCTGAAGAAGCAGCTCAACGCGAGCGGCCTCTTCGACGTCAGCATCCAGGGCACCACCTGGGACAAGTTCGTCCCGGCCGAGCGCGCCAACGACTACGACGTCTGGGGCATGGGCTGGTTCCCCGACTTCCCCGACGCCGACAACTACCTGGCGCCGTTCCTCGACAAGGACAACTTCCTCAAGTCGCCCTACTCGAACAGCGACATCATCAACAACCTGATCCCGGAGTCCCGCCGCGAGGCCGACCGCCTCACCGCGTCGAAGAGCCTCACGCGGATCCAGGACATCGTCGCCGACGACGTGCCGCTGATCCCGCTCTGGCAGGGCAAGCAGTACATCGCCGCGCGCGACGACATCACGGGCTCGGAGTGGGCCCTCAACTCCTCCTCCACCCTTCAGCTGTGGGAGCTCGGCCGCGGTGTGAGCGGCTGACCGACCGATCCGACCCGGGGCCCCTCGCGGGCCCCGGGTGCACCAGTTCCAACGACAAGGCACTTGCACGTGAACATGCGTAACCAGTGGCCAGTCCTGCCGATCATGGCGGGGCTGGCCTCCGGCCTGTTGACCGGATGCGGCTCGCAGACGAGCGGTTCCGGGAGCGACGGCTCCTCCGTGGTGATGGGGATGTCCGACGACGTCCTCGCCACCGACCCCGCCTCCGGCTACGACCCAGGATCGTGGCTGCTGTTCAACAACGTCTTCCAGTCGCTGTTGAGCTTCCCCAAGGGCGGAACCGAGCCCGAGCCCGAAGCGGCCGAGGAGTGCGCGTTCACGGACACCGGGACCACGGTGTACAAGTGCACGCTCCGGGACGGTCTGAAGTTCAGCAACGGTGACCCGCTCACCTCGGCGGACGTGAAGTACTCCTTCGACCGCACGATGAAGATCGACGACTCCGCCGGTCCGGCCATCATGTTCCCGATGCTCGACACGGTCGCGACGCCCGACGCCAAGACCGTCGTCTTCCACCTCAAGTACGCCGACGCCACCTTCCCGAGCAAGATCGCCTCCGGCGCCGGCTCGATCGTGGACCACCGGGAGTACGCCACCAACGGCCTCCGCAAGGACCACCAGGCCGTCGGCTCCGGCCCGTACCAGCTCGACTCGTTCGGCGACGACAAGGCGGTCTTCTCGGTCAACCCGCACTACAAGGGCACCGCTGAGGTCCAGAACTCCGGCGTCACCCTGCGGTTCTTCCACGGCGACCAGAAGGCCCTGAAGGACGCCGTCCTGAAGAAGCAGGTCGACGTCGCCTACCGAGGCCTCGCCGCCGACGACATCGCCGAGATCGAGAACGACTCCGCGAACAGCGGCATCAACGTCGTCGAGGGCACCAGCGCCGAGGTCCAGCACCTGGTCCTCAACATGGACGACCCGGTCACCGGCAAGCTCGGCGTCCGCAAGGCCATCGCCTACCTCCTGGACCGCGACGCCCTCGTCGACGACGTCTACGAGGACACGGCCACCCCGCTGTACTCGATCATCCCGACCGGCATCACCGGCCACAGCACGTCCTTCTTCGACACCTACGGCGCCCGCCCCTCGCGGTCCAGGGCCGAGGCCGCCCTGCGCGACGAGGGCATCACCGGCAAGGTGAAGATCACCCTCTGGTCGACCCCCTCGCGCTACGGTCCCTCCACGGACCAGGAGTTCAAGGCGATCGCCAAGCAGCTCAACGCCAGCGGACTGTTCGACGCGACCGTGAAGTCGGTCGCCTACGACCAGTACGAGAAGGACATCGCCCGCGGCAAGTACGGCGTGTACGTGAAGGGCTGGGTGCCCGACTACCCGGACCCGGACAACTTCACGGCGCCGTTCTTCGGCAAGGGCAACGTGCTGAGCAACAACTTCACCAACAACACGATCACCGGCAGCCTCATCCCGAAGACGGCCGCCGAGAGCGACCGCTCCTCGACCGACGGCTCCTACGGCAAGCTCCAGGACCTGGTCGCGGAGGACCTGCCGATCATCCCGATCTGGCAGGCCAAGCAGTACGCCGTGGCGCGCGACAACATCTACGGCCTCGAGAACTGCCTCGACGCCTCGACCGTGTTCCGCTTCTGGGAGATCAAGAAGGACTGACCTCGGCCCGACGCCGTGCACGAAGGGCGCCCGTTCCCTCAGGAACGGGCGCCCTTCGCGCTGTCCGAGCCCTCGTGGCCGCAGCCGCGCCGACCCGCGGTGCGAGCGGTCGAGCGGGAGGGGTCACTGCGCCCCGGGGCGCACCAGCCCGCTCTCGTACGCGTACACCGCGGCCTGCACCCGGTCGCGCAGCCCCAGCTTCGTCAGGACGTGTCCCACATGCGTCTTGACCGTGGTCTCGCTGACGAAGAGGTCGGCCGCGATCTCCGCGTTCGACAGACCCCGCGCGACCAGCTTCAGCACCTCGACCTCACGGTCCGTCAGCGTGTGCAGCGTGTCCGGAACCGGCTCGTCGCCGGACGGCAGGTGCCCCGCGTACTTGTCGAGCAGCCGGCGGGTGATGCTCGGCGCGAGCATCGCCTCGCCTCCCGCCACCACCCGGATCGCCTGGACCAGTTCGTTGGCCGGCGCGTCCTTCAGGAGGAAGCCGCTGGCGCCCGCGCGCAGCGCCTCCACCACGTACTCGTCGAGGTCGAAGGTCGTCAGGACGAGCACCTTCGCCGGGCCGTCCCGGCCGGGGCCGGTGATCTGCCGGGTCGCCTCGACGCCGTCCATCCGCGGCATGCGGATGTCCATGAGAACCACATCGGGTTGCAGCGCACGCACCTGATCCAGTGCCTGGAGACCGTCACCGGCCTCGCCGACGACCGCGAGATCCGGCTCCGCCTCCAGAATCATCCGGAAGCCGGTGCGCAGCAGCGGCTGGTCGTCGACCAGTAGGACGCGGATGGCCACGTAAGTCTCCTTCGCTAGTCCGGCCCCATTCTGCCCTGTTCACGGGGGCCCGACTCGGGCGCCCTGACCGCGAGCGGATACGGCGGGGGAGTACCACCGAATTCCGGGCATACCGACTGGTGGTCGCACCAGCCGCACAGCTTCGTGGGACGCGGCCGCCACTCGCCCGTCTCCGTCGCCAGCCGGATCGCCTCCCACAACGCGAGCAGCTTGCGCTCCACCCGCTCCAGGTCGGCGATCACCGGGTCGTACGTCAGCACGTCACCGCTGCCCAGATACACGAGCTGAAGACGGCGCGGAACGACCTGCTTCAGCCGCCACACCACCAGTGCGTAGAACTTCATCTGGAACAGGGCGCCCTCGGCGTACTCCGGACGGGGCGCCTTTCCCGTCTTGTAGTCGACGATCCGGACCTCGCCCGTCGGGGCGACGTCGACCCGGTCGATGATGCCGCGCAGGGTGAGACCGGAATCGAGCCGCGCCTCGACGAACAGCTCCCGCTCGGCCGGCTCCAGCCGGGACGGGTCCTCCAGCGTGAACCACCGCTCCACGAGCTGCTCGGCCTCGGTGAGCCAGAGCGCGAGCCGCTCGCCCTCCGGGTCGTCGGCGAACAGCTCCACGACCTCCGGACGCGTCTCGCGCAGCCGGTCCCACTGGCCGGGGATCAGCGACTTGGCGCGCGGCGCGGTCCGGTCCGCGGCCGGCGCGTCGAACAGCCGCTCCAGCACCGCGTGGACCAAGGTGCCTCTGGTCGCCGCCGCGCTCGGCTTCTCGGGCAGCTTGTCGATCACCCGGAAGCGGTACAACAGCGGACACTGCATGAAGTCACTGGCACGCGAGGGCGACAGCGAGGCGGGCGCGCGGGCGACCGCCGGGGCCGGTCCGTCGGCGACGGGCACGACGGCCTCGCCGGCCGCGGCCGCTTCTTCGGGCGCGGCGCCCTCGGTGCTCGTTTCCATGACGACAGACCTTACGGCCCGCCACTGACACCGGGTGATGCCGTTCGCATCGGTACGTCCGGATACGCGGGAGGCTCCACCCCGCCGGGCACCGTGACGCACCCCGCGACCCGGGCCCCGACGGGCCCGCCGAGACCGACGTACCGGCCTCGGTGACGCCGCCCTACCGGCCCCGGCGCGGGCGACGGCACGGAAAACAGAGGGGGTGCCGGGGCGGAACGTGCCGCGACGGCCGCATACCATCGACCAGAGACCCTCCCGCTCCGCGTGATCGGGGGCGGGGAGACGCTTCGAACGAGGGGACATCGTGGACGAGAGCGGCGGGAGCGGGCAGCCGCGGTCCGGCACCGGAGAGGCGACCGAGGGCCCCGAGAGGCCCGGAGCCTCCGCCGGCCAGGCCGCCGACGCCCAGCGCCCCGGACCGGCCGGACCCGAGACCTCCACCGGGCCGGCGCCCACGGCCCCCGAACACGACGGCAGGACCGAGCCGGCCGACAGCGCCACGGCGCCGGCCCGCCCCGAGACCTCCGCCACCCGGTCCGCTCCCGGGCAGAACCCCGCACCTTCCGCGCCAGGGGCGGACGACAGCACCCCGGCCCCCGCCGACCCGGGACCAGCGCCGCACGACAGCTCCGCGACGCACACCCGCTCGCGGTCCGAGGCGGACGACGACCCCGCCGCGCGCTCCCGCTCCACGGCCGAGTCCGACGCGGGGAACGACTCCCCGACACCGCCCCACCCGGACCACGGCCGACAGAACCCAGCCGGCACCGGGAACGCGGCAGGAACACAGCCCGAGCACCACGACGCACACCGGACCCTCGCCCACAGCGGCAACACAGGCGGCGGCACCGGCAGTGGAGGCGACGGCAACAGCGGTGGAGGCAAGGGCGGTCGCCCGCCCCGCCGCCGCAAGGAGCCGGGCGGCGGCCTGCTGATGGGACGGCCGTTCGGCGTCCCCGTGTACGTCGCGCCCAGCTGGTTCCTCGTCGCCGCCCTCATCACCTGGGTATTCGGCGGGCAGCTCGACCGCGTCCTGCCCGAACTCGGCGCCGCCCGCTACCTGGTCTCGCTGTTCTTCGCCGTCGCCTTCTACGCCTCCGTACTGGTCCACGAACTCGCCCACACCGTCGCCGCCCTGCGCTTCAAACTCCCGGTGCGCCGCATCCAGCTCCAGTTCTTCGGCGGCGTCTCCGAGATCGAGAAGGAAGCCGAGACCCCCGGCCGCGAGTTCGTGCTGGCCTTCGTCGGCCCCCTGCTCTCCCTCGTCCTGTCCGGCGTCTTCTATCTCGCCATGCTCCCCGTCGAGCCCGGCACGGTCCCCGGCGTCCTGCTGGCCGGCCTGATGATCTCCAACCTCATCGTCGCCGCCTTCAACCTGCTGCCCGGCCTTCCCCTGGACGGCGGCCGGATGCTCCGCGCCGTGGTCTGGAAGATCACCGGCAGGCCCATGAGCGGAACCGTCGCCGCCGCCTGGGTCGGACGCGCCCTCGCCGTGTCCGTCCTGATCGGACTGCCCCTGCTCACCCAGTCCTCCGTGCTCGGCGCCGCCCCCGAGGACATCAGCGGCATGGACACCGTCACCGACGCCCTGCTCGCCGCCATCCTCGCGGCCATCATCTGGACCGGCGCCGGCAACAGCCTGCGCGTGGCCCGGCTCCGCGAACACCTCCCCGAACTGCGCGCCCGCTCCCTCACCCGGCGCGCCGTCCCCGTCGAGACCGGCACCCCCCTCTCCGAGGCCCTGCGCCGCGCCAACGACGCCGGCGCCCGCGCCCTGGTCGTCGTCGACGCCGACGGCGAACCCCTCTCACTGGTCCGCGAAGCGGCCATCGTCGGCGTCCCCGAACACCGGCGCCCCTGGGTCGCCGTCGGCGGCCTCGCCCAGGACCTCACCGACGGCATGCGCGTCTCCGCGGAACTGGCCGGCGAGGAACTCCTCGACGTCCTGCGCGCCGCCCCCGCCACCGAGTACCTGGTGGTGGAGGACTCGGGCGACATCTACGGCGTCCTCTCCGCCGCCGACGTGGAGCGCGCCTTCGTGAAGGCCATGGCCCGGCCCGCCTGACCCTCCACCGTGGTCGGCGGCCCCGTCCCGGACCGGTAGGCTGTTCACATGTCCGAACCGACCGGTGCCGCCCGCAGGCGCGGGCCCTTCAAGGTCGGGGACCAGGTTCAGCTGACCGACCCCAAGGGCCGCCACTACACGTTCACGCTCGAGGCCGGGAAGAACTTCCATACCCACAAGGGTTCCTTCCCCCACGACGAGCTGATCGGCGCACCCGAGGGCAGCGTTGTCCGCACCACCGGAAACGTCGCCTACCTCGCGCTGCGCCCCCTGCTCCCCGACTACGTCCTGTCCATGCCCCGCGGCGCCGCCGTGGTCTACCCCAAGGACGCGGGGCAGATCCTGGCCTTCGCCGACATCTTCCCCGGCGCGCGCGTCGTGGAAGCGGGAGTCGGCTCCGGCTCGCTCAGCAGCTTCCTGCTGCGCGGCATCGGCGACCAGGGCATGCTGCACTCGTACGAGCGCCGCGAGGACTTCGCCGAGATCGCCCAGCAGAACGTCGAGCGCTACTTCGGGGGCCCCCACCCCGCCTGGCAGCTCACGGTCGGCGACCTCCAGGACAACCTGAGCGACACCGACGTCGACCGCGTCGTCCTCGACATGCTCGCCCCCTGGGAGTGCCTGGAGGCCGTCTCCAAGGCACTCGTCCCCGGCGGCATCCTCTGCTGCTACGTGGCGACCACCACCCAGCTCGCGCGGACCGTCGAGTCGATCCGTGAGATCGGCTCCTTCAACGAGCCGACCGCCTGGGAATCGATGATCCGCAACTGGCACGTCGAGGGCCTGGCCGTCCGTCCGGACCACCGCATGATCGGCCACACCGGCTTCCTGCTCACCGCCCGCCGCCTCGCGGACGGCGTCGAGCCGCCCATGCGCCGTCGCCGCCCCTCCAAGGGCTCCTACGGCGAGGACTACTCCGGTCCGAACGCCGACGGCGGATCCGCCCGCTGACGCACCCAACGCACCATGGCCGTGGCCGAGTTCCCGAATGTCCCGGGGAACTCGGCCACGGTGCTTTTCCGTTGACACCGTTCAGGAACACCGCCGCCGGCGCTCCTCGGTGACCCCCGCCCGGGTCGCCGACCGCGGACCGAGGGGCGTCCGGGCAGCTCCGCCCCTTCGCCCGCTCCACGAGCCGTCAGACGGTCTCTCCGGCCCACCGGTCCGCCTGACCCGGCCCCGCCCCCGGCGTGCGGCCGGAGCGCCGACGGGCCCGCTCCCCGGACAGGCTGAGAACTCGCTCAGAAGTCCGGACCCCGCCGTTCCCCAGGGCTGTGACGTGTGGCACCATGCGGGACACCCCACCCCCACCGGCACAGCCCCTCACGGGAGACACTCCTAGTGCAGCAATCCGCCGTCCCGGAACTGGCACACACGCACACCAGCCCCATCCAGTGGGTCGCCACGGCCACCGCCATCGCCGGAGTCGTCGCGCTCTCCTCCGTCCTCCAGCCCGATCCGGCACGAGCCGCCCAGCCCGCCACCGGGGCGAAGTCGGCCGCGGCCCCCGTGGCCGCCCCGGACCCCTCCGGTGCCGACTTCCCGATCACCTGCGGACCCGCCAAGGCGCTCGTGACGAAGAAGGCCTCGGGCGACCTCGACGGTGACGGCCGCCCCGAGACCGTGGCCGTCGTCCGCTGCGACGCCGGCTCCGGGACCCCGCCCAGCGGTGTCTACGTCCTCACACAGGGTGAGGGAGTGAAGAAGCCCCGCGTCGTCGCGACCCTGGTCGATCCCAAGGACCGCCTCAGCGTCACGGACTTCGCGGTCCGCGACGGAGCCGTCACCGCCACCCTGCTCGGCTACTCCTCCGCCGACGTCCCGAGCTGCTGCCCGGACGTCAAGGACGATGCCAAGTGGCAGTGGAAGAACGGCGCGTTCGTCCGCTCGACCCCCTCCGGCGCGCAGAGCGTCTGAGCCCGTCCCCGAGGCCGTGGCCCCTTCGTAGGGGCCCGGCCGGCGCGGACGGAAAGACACCCTCCGCCGCGGCGGAGGGTGTCGTGAAGCGGACAGCCGGTGACACGGGGTGCCCCACGCGTCACTCGGCGTCGGGCCCGTAAACCTCGACCTTGTCCGAAACCCGACGGACGTGGATGCAGTCGCCCGGACATTCCTTCGCCGAGTCCACCACGTCGGGCAGAAGCGTCAGCGGTACGGCCGTTGTGGCACCCACGGCCTGCAGCATCTCGTCGTCGCCGCTCTTCACATAGGCCAGGCCGTCGATGTCCAGCTCAAAGACCTCGGGGGCGTACTGGGCACAGATCCCGTCGCCCGTACACAGATCCTGGTCGATCCAGACCTCGAGCGCCTCGCTGTCGGTTCCGGCCTCCTGCTGCACGGTCATTTCTCCTGCCGTTTCCTGCGTCGAGCGAACCGAAGATTGGGGAATCGGGCCAGCTCTGACGGGTGTTGAACACTTCGACCCTACCTCCGCCCGCTTCCCAATCATGTTCGGTGGGTATTCCCCTGGCGTGAGGGAGAGCGCAAGGGTGAAGATCGGACACACCCCGACAGTCTTTGTGATCTAGGGGTTTCAATCGACACCCACCCAGGTAGGGTCTGGAAGCGTCCAGCTCCCCTTGGAGGAGGTGAGGACCGTGGCAGCCCACGACGACGACATGAACCGCGGCATCCGCCCGGGAAGAGGGTCCGATGACCCCGCCGGGCAGATTGCCTACCTTGAGCAGGAGATCGCCGTCCTGCGACGCAAGCTCGCCGACTCTCCGCGGCACACGAGGATTCTCGAAGAGCGGATCGTCGAGCTGCAGACCAACCTGGCCGGCGTGTCCGCGCAGAACGAGCGGCTGGCGAACACGCTCCGTGAGGCCCGCGACCAGATCGTGGCCCTCAAGGAAGAGGTCGACCGGCTGGCACAGCCTCCGGCAGGCTTCGGTGTCTTCCTCGTGGCGAACGAGGACGGCACGGCGGACATCTTCACCGGGGGCCGCAAGCTCCGGGTGAACGTCAGCCCCAGCGTGGAGCTCCCAGAGCTCCGGCGCGGCCAGGAAGTGATGCTGAACGAAGCTCTCAACGTGGTCGAGGCCATGGAATACGAGAGCGTGGGCGACATCGTCACCCTCAAGGAGATCCTCGAGGACGGCGAGCGCGCCCTCGTGCAGGGGCACACAGACGAGGAACGGGTGGTCCGGCTCGCCGAACCGCTCCTGGACGTCAACATCCGTCCCGGAGACGCCCTCCTTCTCGAACCCCGATCCGGCTATGTCTACGAAATCGTTCCGAAGAGCGAGGTCGAGGAACTCGTCCTCGAAGAGGTCCCGGACATCGGCTACGAGCAGATCGGCGGTCTGGGCGGCCAGATCGAGATGATCCGCGACGCGGTCGAGCTCCCGTACCTCTACCCCGACCTCTTCAAGGAGCACGAACTGCGGCCGCCCAAGGGCGTCCTGCTGTACGGGCCCCCCGGATGCGGCAAGACGCTCATCGCCAAGGCCGTGGCCAACTCGTTGGCCAAGAAGGTCGCGGAAGTGACCGGACAGGCCACCGGCAAGAGCTTCTTCCTCAACATCAAGGGCCCCGAGCTCCTGAACAAGTACGTCGGCGAGACCGAGCGGCAGATCCGCCTCGTCTTCCAGCGTGCACGCGAGAAGGCCAGCGAGGGCACACCCGTCATCGTCTTCTTCGACGAGATGGAGTCCCTTTTCCGCACCCGTGGATCCGGTGTCAGCTCGGACGTGGAGAACACCATCGTCCCGCAGCTGCTCGCCGAGATCGACGGCGTGGAGGGCCTGCAGAACGTCGTGGTCATCGGCGCCTCGAACCGCGAGGACATGATCGACCCCGCCATCCTGCGGCCCGGCCGGCTCGACGTGAAGATCAAGATCGAGCGTCCGGACGCCGAAGCGGCGAAGGACATCTTCCAGAAGTACCTCACCGAGCGTCTCCCCCTGCACCCCGAGGACGTCGGGGAGCACGGCGGCGACAGGGCGGCCACCGTCCACGGCATGATCCAGACCGCCGTGGAACAGATGTACGCCGAATCGGAGGAGAACCGCTTCCTGGAAGTCACCTACGCCAATGGTGACAAGGAAGTCCTGTACTTCAAGGACTTCAATTCCGGCGCCATGATCGAGAACATCGTCGGCCGCGCCAAGAAGATGGCCATCAAGGACTTCTTGGAGCACAGCCAGAAGGGCCTTCGCGTCTCCCACCTCCTCCAGGCATGCGTGGACGAGTTCAAGGAGAACGAGGACCTGCCGAACACCACCAACCCGGACGACTGGGCCAGGATCTCCGGAAAGAAGGGCGAACGGATCGTCTACATCCGTACGCTCATCACCGGAAAGCAGGGCGCGGACACCGGACGCTCCATCGACACGGTGGCCAACACCGGCCAGTACCTGTAAAAAGCAGGGCGGCTGCGGGTGCCCGACGCGGGTACCCGCAGCCGACTGCTTTTCAGGTCACGGCGGGAGTGGAGCAATGACGCAAATGATCTCCCCACCAGCGCAAAGGCGTTCTAGGCTCTTTCGTACCGCCGAGTCGCGCAGTGCGGGGACGGGCACCGCACACGCACCGGAGCGCCGGCGGTACTTGAGCGGCGCCCCCGACCGAGGGCGCCGCCGGGCAAGGAGGGCCGCATGACCGTACGGCGAGTAATGGGCATCGAGACGGAGTACGGAATCTCCGTCCCCGGTCACCCCAACGCCAATGCCATGCTCACCTCGTCCCAGATCGTCAACGCCTACGCGGCGGCGATGCACCGGGCGCGTCGCGCCCGCTGGGATTTCGAGGAGGAGAACCCGCTGCGGGACGCGCGAGGCTTCGACCTCGCCCGGGAGACCGCCGACTCCACCCAGCTCACCGACGAGGACATCGGCCTGGCCAATGTCATCCTCACCAACGGGGCACGGCTCTACGTCGACCACGCACACCCCGAGTACAGCGCCCCGGAGGTCACCAACCCGCGGGACGCGGTCCTGTGGGACAAGGCCGGCGAGCGCATCATGGCCGAGGCCGCCGAGCGCGCGGCCCAGCTCCCCGGTGCCCAGCCGATCCACCTCTACAAGAACAACACCGACAACAAGGGCGCCTCCTACGGCACGCACGAGAACTACCTGATGAAGCGGGAGACCCCCTTCTCGGACATCGTGCGACACCTGACGCCGTTCTTCGTCTCGCGCCAGGTCGTCACCGGAGCCGGCCGCGTCGGCATCGGCCAGGACGGACACGAACACGGCTTCCAGCTCAGCCAGCGCGCCGACTACTTCGAGGTCGAGGTGGGCCTGGAGACCACGCTCAAGCGCCCCATCATCAACACCCGCGACGAGCCGCACGCCGACGCCGAGAAGTACCGCCGTCTGCACGTGATCATCGGGGACGCCAACCTCTCCGAGATCTCGACGTATCTCAAGCTCGGCACCACGGCCCTGGTGCTCTCCATGATCGAGGACGGCTTCATCGCCGTCGACCTGGCCGTCGACCAGCCCGTCCGCACGCTCCACCAGGTCTCCCACGACCCGACCCTCAAGCGGCTCGTCACGCTCCGCAGCGGACGTACGCTCACCGCGGTCCAGCTCCAGATGGAGTACTTCGAGCTGTCCCGCAAGTACGTCGAGGAGCGCTACGGCGCGGACGCCGACGAACAGACCAAGGACGTCCTGCTGCGCTGGGAGGACACCCTGAACCGCCTGGAGAACGACCCGATGAGCCTCTCCGGGGAGCTCGACTGGGTCGCCAAGCGGGAGCTCATGGAGGGCTACCGGAACCGTGACGGCCTCGACTGGGACGCCGCCAAGCTGCACCTCCTCGACCTTCAGTACGCCGATGTACGGGCCGACAAGGGCCTGTACAACCGTCTCGCGGCCCGCGGCAGGATCAAGCGCCTGCTGGACGAGAACGAGGTCGAGCGGGCCCGTACGAAGCCGCCGGAGGACACCCGCGCGTACTTCCGCGGCCGGTGCCTGGAGCAGTACGCGGACGACGTCGCGGCGGCCTCCTGGGACTCGGTGATCTTCGATCTGCCGGGCCGGGATTCGCTCCAGCGCGTCCCAACCCTGGAGCCGCTTCGCGGAACGCGTAATCACGTCAAGGAGCTCCTGGACCGCTGTCGCACGGCCGAAGACCTGGTCAAGGTCCTTTCGGGCAACTGAGTCCCCGCCCGGCCGGCACAGGCCGGACGGGCGCGACAGGGTGGAACACGTGGCGGACGGGAATCATCGAGGTGGCCCCCGTACGTTGGTGAAACTGCGGGGCCGATGTCGGACCCTGCTTGTAGGGTCTGATCAAGAACGTCGAACCGAGCGGGGTGAGGGTTATGGCGACCAAGGACACCGGCGGCGGACAGCAGAAGGCGACGCGTTCCACCGAGGAGGCCGAGGAGCAGACGCAGGACGCGCAGGCGACCGACGACCTCAAGGAACGCCAGGAGAAGCTGAGCGACGACGTCGACTCGGTTCTGGACGAGATCGACGATGTCCTGGAAGAGAACGCCGAGGACTTCGTGAGGTCCTTCGTTCAGAAGGGCGGCCAGTAGCCTTCGGATCGAAGGCTGCCGGGCTCCCGATTCGGCGAGCGACGAGATCGTGAAGTGCTGCGCGCGGTGTGACGAGAGAAGCCGCGCGCAGCCTTCGCTCACAAGCGATCCAAGCTGTGTCTGGAATGCGGCGAGGCCGAGCCGTGGAGTGAGTGACACCGGAATGCAAGGGCCTCGGACGGACTGTCGACGCGCCGCACGATGTGTCGAGCCGCCGAGGGGCGAGCGGGCCACCCGAAGCGAAACCACGGCCTCACCGAAGCCGGCGTGACGCGATGGTGGACTCTCGAAAAGGGCTCTGCGTGATCTGCTCGAAAGCTCCGGCCATTCATGTGGATCACTGCCACGGGACGGGTAGGGTCCGTGGCGTACCGTGCTTCAACTGCAATTCGGCCATCGGCAAGTTGGGAGATGATCCCGACGCTGTTCGTCGGGCTGCCGCCTACTTGGAAGGATCCCCGTGGAAGCCAACACTCGTAGCACCGGGCGTCTACCGGCTGCCTTCCTGACGCCCGGGTCGTCGTCCTTCATGGACTTCCTCGCCGAGCAGCAGCCGGAGATGCTCCCCGGAAAGCGCCAGTTGCCGCCGGTCCAGGGCGTCATCGAGGCGCCGCACGGGACGACCATCGTCGCCGTCACGTTCGCGGGCGGTGTCGTCCTCGCCGGTGACCGTCGGGCCACGATGGGCAATGTCATCGCGCAGCGCGACATCGAGAAGGTCTTCCCGGCCGACGAGTACTCGGCGGTGGGCATCGCCGGTACGGCGGGTCTCGCCGTGGAGATGGTGAAGCTGTTCCAGCTGGAGCTGGAGCACTTCGAGAAGGTGGAGGGCGCGCAGCTCTCCCTGGAGGGCAAGGCGAACCGCCTGTCCACGATGATCCGTTCCAACCTCGGTATGGCCATGCAGGGCCTCGCCGTGGTTCCTCTCTTCGCGGGGTACGACGTGGACCGCGAGAGGGGCCGCATCTTCTCGTACGACGTCACCGGCGGCCGCTCCGAGGAGCACGGCTACGCGGCCACGGGCTCCGGCTCGATCTTCGCGCGCGGTGCCATGAAGAAGCTCTACGCCAAGGGTATGACCGAGGATCAGGCCACGACGCTGGTCGTCCAGGCGCTGTACGACGCCGCGGACGACGACTCGGCGACCGGTGGTCCCGACGTCGCCCGCAGGATCTACCCGATCGTCACCGTGATCACCGAGGAAGGCTTCCGCCGGCTCACGGACGAGGAGTCCTCCGAGATCGCCCGCGCGATCCTGGAGCGACGTATGGAGCAGCCCGACGGCCCGCGCGCGGCGCTGCTCTGAGCCCGGCCTCCTTTTCCAGGTGATCCAGTGACTTCGACAGAAAGGGACGGGTAGCCGGTGTCGACTCCGTTCTATGTCTCACCCCAGCAGGCCATGGCGGACCGGGCGGAGTATGCCCGTAAGGGCATCGCCCGCGGCCGGAGCCTGGTCGTGCTGCAGTACGCCGACGGCATCGTGTTCGTCGGCGAGAACCCGTCCCGCGCGCTGCACAAGTTCAGCGAGATCTACGACCGGATCGGCTTCGCGGCGGCCGGCAAGTACAACGAGTACGAGAACCTCCGGATCGGCGGCGTGCGCTACGCCGACCTGCGGGGCTACACGTACGACCGCGACGACGTGACCGCCCGAGGGCTCGCCAACGTGTACGCCCAGACGCTGGGCACGATCTTCTCGTCGGCGGCGGAGAAGCCGTACGAGGTGGAGCTGGTGGTCGCCGAGGTCGGCGAGACGCCCGAGGGCGACCAGATCTACCGGCTGCCGCACGACGGTTCGATCGTCGACGAGCACGGTTCGGTCGCCGTGGGTGGCAGTTCCGAGCAGATCAGCACCTATCTGGACACCGAGCACCGTGAGGGCATGTCGCTGGCGGAGGCGCTGAAGCTGGCCGTCCGCTCGCTGTCCCGCGAGGCCAACGGGGGCGAGCGGGAGATTCCCGCGGAGCGTCTGGAGGTCGCGGTCCTGGACCGTACGCGTCCGCAGAAGCGCAAGTTCAAGCGGATCGTGGGGCGTCAGCTGGCCCGGCTCCTGGAGGTCGGGGGAGCGGAGACCGCGACCGAGGCGGAGGACGCCGACGACGAGGAGTGAGGCCCCGTTCAGGGGCCTGAGGCGAGGGGCCGTTCCGGTGCACACCGGGGCGGCCCTTCCGCGTTCCCGCCACCGGTCGCGCGGGCCTCTTCCGCGGCTAGGCGGGCCCTGGCGGGGCCGTGGAGCCCCGTACGACGAGGTGGACCGGGATGTCCTCCTCGGGGGGTGTGCGGCCGTCCAGGACGGCGAGCAGGGCCTTCATCCCCTGTTCGCCGAAGAGTTCGGCGTCCAGGCGCACCGTCGTGAGTTCGGGGTCCAGCGCCTGTGCCAGGGCCAGGTCGTCGAGGCCGGTGATGGAGATGTCGTCCGGGATGCGCAGGCCGAGACGCCGGGCGGCCTTGTAGGCGCCGGCCGCCAGTTTGTCGTCGTCGCAGATGACGGCGGTGGGGCGCGGGCCTGCGGGGTCGGACAGGGCCGTGTGCGCGGCGGCCAGGGCGTCCTCGAAGGAGATGGGGGCGCGGGCGGTGCGCAGATCGGCACCGGGGACCGCCGCGAGGCGGGCGGCGATCTCGCGGGCCCGGACCTCGAAGGTCCAGGAGGGGATGTCGGCGGCGAGGTGCAGGAACCGCCGGTGGCCCAGCTCCAGGAGGTGGTCGGTGACCTGGCGTACGCCGTCCTTGATGTCGAGGTTGACCGTCGCGGCGCCCTGGCTGCCGTCCGGGTCGCTGTCGAGCATCACCAGGGGGAGCTGGTCGCCGCGGATGGCCGTGAGGGCGTCGGCGGCCATGGAGGAGGCGATGACGCCGTCGAGGGCGGCCTGGGCGGAGCCGAAGGGGTCCCGGGCGGGTCCGATGCCTTCGGGGGACGGGTACAGCACGACGCCGAAGCCGCGTTCGGCGGCCACCCGGGCCGCTCCGGTGTAGACGCCCGCGAAGAACTCCGTGGTGAGTGCCGGGACCACGAGGAGGACGGTGCGGGTGCGGCCGAGGCGGAGGTTGCGGGCGGCCAGGTTCGGCCGGTAGCCGAGCTCCTGGGCCGCTTCGCGGACCCGTTCCGCGGTCGTCTCGGAGACGCGGCCGCGCCACTTGTCGCCGAGCACCAGCGAGACCGCCGCCTGGGAGACCCCGGCGGCCTGGGCGACGTCCCTGCTCGTGGGGCGCGTACTACCTCGTGCCACCGTCGGCCTGCTCCTTCGTCTGGACTCCCGGACTGCGCACATGGTACGTATGAAAGACGACGTTATACGTAAAACTTGAGACGTCACGCGCTACGAGAAGGGCTCGACATGGCCGCGGGATACCTGGAGATCCTCAGGGCGAGGCATGCCGCCCGGCTCCTCGTCGGCACGCTCGTCGGGCGGCTGCCGAACGCCACCGCGGCCATCGCCGTCGTGCTGTTCGTCCGGGCCGAGGGCGGCACGTACAGCCTGGCCGGCGCGCTCGCCGCCGTGTACGGGGTGGCCAACGCGGTGGGACAGCCGCTGCTCGGACGGCTCGTGGACCTCTACGGACAGCCCCGGGTGCAGCTGCCCGCTGCCGTCGTCTCGGCCCTCGGCATGGGCGTCTTCGCCTTCCTCGGGACGGACCCGGTCCTGCTCGGCTGTGCCGCGATGGCCGTGGCGGGCCTGTTCACCCCGCCTCTGGAGGGCGGCCTGCGGGCGCTGTGGCCCTCCGTGCTGCGCAAGGAGGAACAGGTGCACACCGCGTACGCGATGGACGCGGTGGCGCAGGAAGTCATGTTCACCGTCGGGCCGTTGCTCGTGACGCTGTGCGCGGCGCTCTGGTCCCCGCGGGCCGCGCTGCTGATCCTCGGCGTGATCGGTGTCCTGGGCGCCCTCTCCGTGGTCGTCTCGCCGCCCTCGCGCGCGTGGCGCTCGGCGCCGCGCGAGGCGCACTGGCTCGGCGCGCTGCGCTCGCCCGGCCTGCTGGCCCTGCTCGGCGCCTTCCTGTTCGTCGGGATCGCGCTCGGCTCGATCACCGTCGCCGCGGTGTCCTACGCCGACGACCACGGCGGGGACGCCGTGTACGGCTGGCTGATGGCGGGCATCGGCCTGGGCGCGCTGCTCGGGGGAGTGGTCTACGGCGCGCGGCGATGGGCGGGGGCGCCGGAGCGGCGACTGCGGTTGCTGGTGGCCCTTCTGGCGGTGTGTTACCTCCCCCTGATGCTCGCGCCCGGCCCGGTCGCGATGACCGCCCTCGCCACGCTCGCCGGCGTGTTCCTGGCGCCCTGCATCGCGTGCGCCTTCGTACTGGTGGACCGGCACGCTCCGGCGGGCACGGTCACCGAGGCGTTCTCCTGGCTCGTGACGACGTTCACCGTGGGCGCGTCGGTCGGGACGGGCCTCGCGGGGCCCGTCGTGGAGTGGGGCGGGGCGGCCCGTGGTTTCGCCGTCCCGGGGGCCGCGGGTGCCGCCGCTCTGGTGGTTCTGCTGGCCACGGGGCGGGTCCTCGCAGCTACCGGCCGGGGCGGGGTTGTTGCGGTCTCATCGGAAAATGATCCAAACCGTGCCGTCGAACCCCGTTTCAGCTCAGGGGATCGGGCGTAATGTTCAGTCATGGACCGCCGCATTTTCGGGCTGGAGAACGAGTACGGCGTCACGTGTACGTTCAGGGGACAGCGGCGCCTGTCTCCCGACGAGGTGGCGCGGTACCTCTTCCGCCGTGTCGTGTCATGGGGCCGCAGCAGCAATGTCTTTCTGCGGAACGGCGCTCGCCTCTATCTCGACGTGGGATCACATCCGGAATACGCAACACCCGAATGTGACAACGTGACGGAACTCGTCACCCACGACAAGGCCGGCGAGCGCATTCTCGAAGGACTCCTGGTGGACGCCGAACGACGCCTGCACGAGGAAGGAATCGCGGGCGACGTCTACCTGTTCAAGAACAACACCGACTCGGCGGGCAACTCCTATGGTTGCCACGAGAACTATCTGGTGGCCCGGCACGGGGAGTTCTCCCGGCTCGCGGACATCCTGATCCCGTTCCTCGTGACGAGGCAGTTGCTGTGCGGCGCCGGCAAGGTGCTGCAGACGCCGCGAGGCGCCGTCTACTGCGTCAGTCAGCGAGCCGAGCACATCTGGGAGGGCGTCAGCTCCGCGACGACCCGCTCCCGGCCCATCATCAACACACGGGACGAACCGCACGCGGACGCAGAGCGCTACCGCAGGCTGCACGTCATCGTCGGCGACTCGAACATGTCCGAGACGACCATGCTCCTCAAGGTCGGTGCCACCGACCTCGTGCTGCGCATGATCGAGGCGGGCACCGTCATGCGCGACCTCACCCTGGAGAACCCCATTCGGGCGATCCGCGAGGTGAGCCACGACATCACCGGCCGCCGCAAGGTGCGGCTCGCCAGCGGCCGCGAGGCCTCCGCGCTCGAGGTGCAGCGCGAGTACTACGAGAAGGCCGTGGACTTCGTCGACCGGCGCGGCATCCGCACCGGCACCGTCGAACAGGTCCTCGAACTGTGGGGCCGTGTGCTCGACTCGATCGAGGCCGAGGACCTCGACAGGATCGGCACCGAGATCGACTGGGTCATGAAGTACCAGCTCATCGAGCGGTACCGGGCCAAGCACAACATGACCATGTCCAACCCGCGGGTGGCGCAGATAGACCTCGCCTACCACGACATCCACCGTCGTCGTGGCCTCTACTACCTGCTGGAGAGGAAGGGGCAAGCCGCGCGGATCTGCAACGACTTGAAGATCTTCGAGGGCAAGTCCGTACCGCCGCAGACCACTCGCGCGCGGTTGCGCGGTGACTTCATCCGGCGCGCCCAGGAACAGCGCCGCGACTTCACCGTCGACTGGGTCCACCTGAAGCTCAACGACCAGGCACAGCGCACGGTGTTGTGCAAGGACCCCTTCCGGTCCGTGGACGACCGGGTGGAGAAGCTGATCGCCGGAATGTGAGCCGGGTGTTCCGCGAGGGATGCGGAACGCAACGCGGGGCGCCGTACGTTTTCCGTACGGCGCCCTTCTCACGTCGTAGAGTTGCGCGCACGCCATCAACCAAGATCGACCGATACGAGGCCCCCACCGTGCGCCGACGCTCACTCCTCATCGCCGTTCCCGCCGGACTGGTCACACTCGCCGGATGCGGTGACGACGACAAGTCCGACACGGCCAAGTCCAGCAGCAGTCCGTCGCCTTCGGCCTCGGCGTCGGCCCCGCCCCCGCCGAAGATCGTCGACGGACCACTGCCGGCGATCACGGCCGGCACGAAGTTCGGGGAGAAGCCGACCGTCGCGAAGGGTTCCGGGGACCCCTCGAAGGACCTCGCGGTCAAGACGGTCATCGCGGGCGGCGGGAAGACGGTCGCGGAGAACGACTACATCCAGGCCAACTACCTGGGCCAGGTGTGGTCCACGGCGAAGGTCTTCGACAACTCCTACGACCGCAAGACGCCGCTGGTCATCCAGCTCGCGCAGGGCGGCATCATCGACGGCTGGCGCTACGGCCTGGTGGGCAAGAAGGTCGGCAGCCGCGTCGAGATGGCCGTCCCGCCGACCTGGGGCTACGGCACGCAGGGCAACGCGCAGGCGGGCATCAAGGGCACCGACACGCTGGTGTTCGTCGTCGACATCGAGAACTCGTTCAACTCGAAGAGCTCCGCGAAGGGCAAGGACGTCCCGCAGAGCGACGCCGCGCTGCCCAAGGTCGGGACCAACACCGACGGCAAGGCCCCCTCCATCGACGTCCCGAAGGCGGACGCGCCCACCAAGCTCGTGGCTGAGTACGTCATCGAGGGTGACGGCGCGGAGGTCGCGGCCGACAGCAGCGTCCTCGTGCAGTACAAGGGCGTGCTGTGGGACGGCGGCAAGGAGTTCGACTCCACCTACAGCCGGGGCCAGCTGACGTCGTTCTCGCTCCAGCAGGTCGTCAAGGGCTGGGCGCAGGGCCTCACCGGCAAGAAGGTCGGCAGCCGCGTCCTCATCGTCATCCCGCCGAAGCTGGGTTACGGGGACAAGCCGCCGGCCGGCAGCGGCATCAAGAAGGACTCCACCCTCGTCTTCTCGGTCGACATCCTGGCGAAGATGTGACCCGTGGGGATGTAAGACTGTCAGCGTTGCCTTTACGTAGACAAGCAGGAGCAAAGACGTGAGCATCGAGAAGCCCGAGATCGACTTCCCGGGCGGCGAGCCCCCGGCGGACCTCGAGATCAAGGACATCTGGGAGGGCGACGGCGAGGTGGCCGAGGCGGGACAGACCGTCACGGTGCACTACGTGGGTGTCGCCTTCAGCACCGGCGAGGAGTTTGACGCCAGCTGGAACCGGAACTCTCCGTTCCGCTTCCCGCTCGGTGGCGGCCGCGTCATCAAGGGCTGGGACCAGGGCGTGCAGGGCATGAAGGTCGGCGGCCGTCGCCAGCTGACCATCCCCGCCCACCTCGCCTACGGCAACCAGAGCCCGACCCCGGCGATCCAGCCCGGTGAGACGCTGATCTTCGTGGTCGACCTGCTCGGAGTCTGATCACAGCGGACCGGACCCGATCATCTGGGGCCCATGCCTGTCCGGGCATGGGCCCTCGGCTTTTGTCCGGACACGTCGGAGCGGTACGGTCATCGGTCGGAAGCACCATAGGGAAGGGCGTCGATGGCCATTGCCAAGGCCGAGCGGCTGATGAACCTCGCGCTGTGTCTGCTCGGGACGCGGCGGCCGCTCAGCAAGCGCGAACTCCGCGAGTCCATCGAGGCCTATCTGGAAGCCGGATCGGACGACTCCTTCAACCGGATGTTCGAGCGCGACAAGGACGACCTGCGCGAACTCGGCCTGGTCATCGAGACCGTCGAGAACCTCGACGGTGAGGTCGGCTACCTCGCCGGCCGCGACAGCAACCGCCTGCCGCCCATCACCCTCGACGCCGAGGAAGCGGCCGCCCTGGGCCTCGCCGCCAAGGTGTGGCAACAGGCCAGGCTGGCCGGAGCCGCGAGCGGAGCCCTCCAGAAGCTGCGCGCCGCCGGACTGCCCGAGGACGTCGACCCGTACGGCTCGTTCGGCGCCCTCGAACCGCACATCCCCGTCCACGAAGCCGCCTTCGAACCCCTGATGCTGGCCTGCCGCGACCGCCGCCCGGTCGTCTTCGACTACCGCAAGGCCACCGCCGCGCACCCCGAGACCCGGCACGTCGAGCCGTGGGCCCTCGAGTGCTGGCGCGGCCACTGGTACCTCGCGGGCTGGGACCGCGACCGCGGTGCCGAGCGGGTCTTCCGGCTCTCCCGGATCACCGGCAAGGTCCGCGCGCGGGCCGGCCGGTACACCGTCGAGGTGCCCGACGTCGTCACCGTGCGCGAGACGGTCGCCGGCTGGGCCGGGGAGATCGCCGACCGCTCCGCGCTGATCCGGCTGCGCTCCGGCTCGGGCTACCCGCTGCGCGCCAAGGCCGTCTCCGTGCGGGAACTGGGAGAGGGCTGGGACGAGTTGGAGATTCCGTACGGGCACGGGCTGGACGCCTGGCTCGTCGAGTTCGGGCCGGACGTGGTGGTGCTCGAGCCCGCCGAGCTGCGGGCCGACGTGGTCGACCGGCTCCGTGCCGTGGCCAAGGGCTGAGGGGGAACGTAGGAAAGTGGCAGGAAAACCGGCCAGGCCCACGAACGCGATCGACCAGACCCGGCGCATGCTCTCCCTGGTGACGTATCTGCGCGAGCGCCCCGGCGCCCGTGTGAGCGACGTCGCCCGGGCCTTCGGGATCACCGAGGACGAGCTGATCTCCGACCTCGACGTGCTGCCGCTGTGCGGGACCAGCTTCCGCGGCGGCGACCTGCTCGACATCGACACCGACGGCGACCGGATCTGGTGGCACAACCCCGACGACGTGGCCGAGCCGCTGCGGATCGCCGCCGACGAGGCGACCGCGCTCCTGGTGGCCGCCCGCGCCGTCTCCACGCTGCCCGGACTGCGCGAGGGCGACCGGCAGGCCCTGCTGCGCGCCACCGCCAAGGTCGAGGCCGCCTCGGGCGAGGCGGCCGGCGCCAGCGCGCGGCTGTCGGTGACCTTCGAGTCCGAGGGCGGAGTCTTCGCCGACGTGGACCGGGCCATCGCCGAGCGGCGCCAGCTCTGGATCCGCTACTACTCACCGTCGCGGGACGAACTGAGCGAGCGCGAGATCGACCCGATCCGCCTGGTCACCGTCGGCCACACGTACGTCGAGGCCTGGTGCCGGCGCTCCGAGGCGCGCCGCACCTTCCGGCTCGACCGGGTCGCCGAGATCCGCATCCTCGACGAGCCCTCCGCCCCGCCCGAGATCGAACTGCGCGACCTCTCCGAAGGGCTGGTGCAGCCCGCCGCCGAGGACCCCGAGGTGGTCGTCGAGGTCGGTCCCGCCGGGCGCTGGGTCGCCGAGTACTACCCGCACGACAGCGCCGTCGAGCTGCCCGACGGCGGATTGCGTATCACTCTGCGGACCCCCGACCCGACGTCGCTGCGGCGCCTCGCGCTGCGTCTCGGCGGTGACGGCCGGATCGTCGCGCCGCAGGACCTCGCGGACAGCGCCCGCGGCGCGGCCCGCGAGGCGCTCGCCGCCTACGACGTGCCGGACGGGCCCACGCGGGTTCCGGACGGACCGTACGAGAGGCGGGAGCAGGGGCTTTGAGCACGACCACGAGGTCGGGTGCGCAGGGGAGGCCGGGCGCCTCGGAGCGGCCGGACGCCGTGCGTCGGACGGGATCGCTCCCGGGCACCGCGGAGATGTCGGCCGGGGCCGCCTTCGCCGGGATGAGGAGGGTCGTCGACGTGATGTTCAAGGCCGCCTGCCCCGACTGCCGTGCCGGCTTCGAGCTCACCCCGGGCGCCCTGCGTCTGGCCATCGGCGCCAGCAGCCGCACCACGTTCTACTCGTTCACGTGCCCCGAGTGCGGCTCCGCGGTGCGCAAACCGGCGGGGGAGCGGATCGTCGAGCTGCTCACCGGCGGTGGGGTGCGCACCCTGCGGCTGCACTCCACCCTCTAGGGTCGACGTCATGTTCTGGCCGATGTTTGCGATCGCCGTGGGTTTCCTGGGCATCACCGTGCTCGGCGTGCTCGCCGTCCGTGTCTTCCTGGAAGCGGAGCGTCTCGGGAAGCAGGTCACCGAGGCCGCGCGCCGCATCGACCGCGCCGCCGCTGACCTGGAACAGGCCGCTGAGGGGGCCGCGCGCTCCATGGATGCGGTATGAGTCGTTCCATGGTTGCGCAATGAGTCACTTCGCCCTGTCAACTTCGTGCTGCGGCCAGGTACGCTCAAGGTCGCGGGCCGGATAACGAGGCGCGGACCGCGAACTGGGAGTACGCACAGGGATTGCCCCGCGTTCACCCCTGAGCGTTACGATCGCTGTCACCACGACGATCGGACACAAGTCCGACCGTTCGGACAGCACCCCGACCATGCAGCCTCGGTGAGAAGGTAAAGACTTATGTTCGGAAGGCTCGGCGCTCCCGAGATCATTCTCATCCTCGTCGTCATCATCCTGCTGTTCGGCGCGAAGAAGCTTCCGGACATGGCGCGGTCGCTCGGCAAGTCCGCCCGCATCCTCAAGAGCGAGGCGAAGGCCATGAAGGACGAGGGCAGCAACCCCGCCCCGGCCGGCCCGCCGAACACCGACGAGCAGCCCCCGGCGCAGCGCACCATCCAGGCCTCCCCCGGCGACGTGACCAGCTCGCGGCCGGTCGGCGAGCCGACGGACACGACCAAGCGCTGACGCAGGGCCGGCGACGTCCGGCTCGCCGCATGAGATGAGGATGTGGGTTGCCCAAGTCTGCCCGCAACATGGAGAAGGATCCCGAGGGGCGGATGCCCCTCGCGGACCACCTTCGCGAGCTCCGCAACCGGCTCGCGAAGGCGATGCTGGCGATCGTCCTCGTGACCGTCGTCGCCGCCTTCTACTACAACGACATCATCAACTTCTTCACCAAGCCGGTCCTGGACTCCGTCGGATGTCCGGAGACCTTCGCCGAGCTGGCGAAGCAGCCCAAGAACCACCAGTGCGCGCAGATCACCATCAACGGTCTGCTCGCCCCGTTCACCCTGGCGCTGAAGGTCTCCCTGATGGCGGGCGTCGTACTCGCCTCGCCGGTCTGGCTGTACCAGCTCTGGGCGTTCGTCGCGCCCGGTCTGCACAGGAACGAGAAGAAGTACGCGTACGCGTTCGTCGGAACCGGCGTGCCGCTGTTCCTCGGCGGCGCCTTCTTCGCCTACAAGGTGCTTCCCACCACGGCGAAGGTCCTGATGGAGTTCACGCCGCAGGGCGTCGACAACCTCCTGCCGCTCGACGACCTGCTCGATCTCGTCACGCGCATGGTGGTCGTGTTCGGACTCTCCTTCGAGCTGCCGCTGCTCCTGGTGATGCTCAACCTCACGGGCATCCTCACCGGACGGCGCATGCTCGGCTGGTGGCGCGGCATGATCATGGGCATCACGGTGTTCGCCGCCGTCGCCACCCCCAGCACCGACCCGCTGACCATGCTGGCGCTGGCCGGGCCGATCTGGATCCTGTACTTCGGCGCTGTCGCCTTCTCGCTGTTCAACGACCGGCGCAAGCGTCGGCGCGACGAAGCGGGACCGGCCGACGACGAGGCGTCCGAGCTGGACCTCACGCCCGAGAACGTCGGCGCGGTCGAGCCCGTGTCGGCCAGCCGGGCCCTGCCCGAGCAGGCGACCTCGGAGCGGGTCAACGGTTATGACGATGTGACCTGACGGAGGTCCCGAACTCGTAGGGTCAGCCTGTGACCAGCGAGATCACCCTCTTCGTCAACCCCACCGCGGGCCGCGGCCGGGGCGCCCACGCGGCGCAGCCGGCCGCTTCCGCGTTCCGGGCCGCGGGATTCTCCGTACGGACCGTGCTCGGCGAGGACGCCGCGGACGGTCTCGTCCGGGCCCGGGCCGCCGTCGCGGAGGGGACCGGGGCCCTGGTGGCCGTCGGCGGGGACGGCATGGCGAACCTCGCGCTCCAGGCCGTGGCCGGCACCGACACGCCGTTCGGCCTGGTCCCCGTCGGCACCGGGAACGACTTCGCGCGCGCCCTCGGCCTGCCGCTCGGCGACCCGGCCGCCGCGGCGGCCCTGACGGCCGGCGCGCTCAAGGAGGACCGGCTGCGGGCCGTCGACCTGGGCCGGGTCGACGGGACCTGGTTCGGCACCGTCCTCGCCTCCGGGTTCGACTCCCGGGTCAACGACCGGGGCAACCGGATGCGGTTGCCCGTCGGCCGCTTCAAGTACGACCTCGCCATGCTCGCCGAGCTGGCCGCCTTCCGCCCCTTCGCCTACCGCCTCACCCTCGACGGCGGCGAGACGCGTGAGATCGAGGCGACCCTCGTGGCCGTCGGCAATGGATCCTCGTACGGCGGTGGCATGAGGATCTGCCCCGGCGCCGACCTCGGCGACGGGCTGTTCGACATCACCGTGGTCGGGAACTGCGGCCGTGCCACGCTGCTCACGGTGTTCCCGAAGGTCTACCGCGGCACCCACGTCGACCACCCCGTGGTCACCGTGCACCGGGCGGCCCGCGTCGAGCTGGTCGCCGCGGGTGTCACCGGCTACGCGGACGGGGAGCCGCTGGGCGCACTGCCGCTGACCGCGGAGTGCATACCGGGGGCCGTGCGCGTCGCACTTCCCTGAGCTGCGGGGATCCGAGGTTTCACCGGATCCGATCCGGATAATGATCGTCCCCATGTCAGTGGCTCCCGGTAGTCTCGAAAGCACGATGACAGAGGACCTCTCACCGGCCGAGCGGTACGCGGCAGCACGCAGGCGCGCTGCCGAGCAGGCCACCGCACTCGCACCCTTCCGCGAGATGTACGACTTCGGCCTCGACCCCTTCCAGATCGAGGCCTGCCAGGCGCTCGAGTCGGGCAAGGGGGTGCTGGTGGCGGCGCCCACCGGCTCGGGCAAGACGATCGTCGGCGAGTTCGCCGTCCATCTCGCCCTCCAGCAGGGCAAGAAGTGCTTCTACACCACGCCGATCAAGGCGCTCTCCAACCAGAAGTACGCCGACCTGTCCCGGCGCTACGGCGCGGACAAGGTCGGCCTCCTCACCGGCGACAACAGCGTCAACTCCGAGGCACCCGTGGTCGTCATGACCACCGAGGTCCTGCGGAACATGCTGTACGCGGGCTCGCAGACCCTCCTCGGGCTCGGGTACGTGGTGATGGACGAGGTGCACTACCTCTCCGACCGCTTCCGGGGCGCCGTCTGGGAGGAAGTGATCATCCACCTCCCCGAATCGGTGACCCTGGTGTCGCTCTCGGCGACCGTGTCGAACGCGGAGGAGTTCGGTGACTGGCTGGACACCGTGCGCGGCGACACCCAGGTGATCGTCTCCGAGCACCGGCCCGTCCCGCTGTTCCAGCACGTGCTGGCCGGGCGTCGGATGTACGACCTCTTCGAGGAGGGCGAGGGCCAGAAGAAGGCCGTCAACCCCGACCTCACGCGCATGGCGCGCATGGAGGCGAGCCGCCCGTCGTACCAGGACCGCAAGCGGGGCCGGGCGATGCGCGAGGCCGACCGTGAGCGCGAGCGCAGACAGCGCTCGCGCATCTGGACACCGGGCCGCCCCGAGGTCATCGAGCGGCTCGACGCCGAGAACCTGCTGCCCGCCATCACGTTCATCTTCAGCCGCGCGGCCTGCGAGGCCGCCGTCCAGCAGTGCCTGCACGCGGGCCTGCGGCTGAACGACGACGCGGCGCGCGCGAGGGTCCGTGAACTCGTCGAGGAGCGCACCGCCTCCATCCCGGACGAGGACCTCCACGTCCTCGGCTACTACGAATGGCTGGAGGGCCTGGAGCGCGGCGTCGCCGCCCACCACGCGGGCATGCTGCCCACGTTCAAGGAGGTCGTGGAGGAACTCTTCGTCCGCGGTCTGGTCAAGGCCGTCTTCGCGACGGAGACCCTCGCGCTGGGCATCAACATGCCCGCCCGCTCCGTCGTGCTGGAGAAGCTCGTCAAGTGGAACGGCGAGCAGCACGCCGACATCACCCCCGGCGAGTACACCCAGCTGACCGGCCGCGCCGGCCGCCGTGGCATCGACGTCGAGGGCCACGCGGTCGTGCTGTGGCAGCGCGGGTTCAGCCCCGAGCACCTCGCCGGACTCGCGGGCACCCGCACCTATCCGCTGCGCTCCAGCTTCAAGCCGTCGTACAACATGGCGGTGAACCTGGTCGAGCAGTTCGGGCGGCACCGCTCGCGCGAGCTCCTGGAGACGTCCTTCGCGCAGTTCCAGGCCGACAAGTCGGTCGTCGGGATCTCCCGGCAGGTGCAGCGCAACGAGGAGGGTCTCGAGGGCTACAAGGAGTCCATGACCTGCCACCTCGGGGACTTCGACGAGTACATGGGGCTGCGCCGCGAGCTGAAGGACCGCGAGACCGAGCTGGCCCGCCAGGGTGTCTCGCACCGTCGCGCGGAGGCCGCCGTCGCCCTGGAGAAGCTGAAGCCGGGCGACGTGATCCACGTGCCGACCGGGAAGTACGCGGGGCTCGCTCTGGTCCTCGACCCCGGACTGCCCGCGGGCCGGTCGAACGGCCACCGGGGCTTCGAACAGCACGACGGCCCGCGCCCGTTGGTCCTCACCGCCGAGCGTCAGGTCAAGCGGCTCGCCTCGATGGACTTCCCCGTACCGGTCGAGGCACTCGACCGCATGAGGATCCCCAAGTCCTTCAACGCGCGCTCGCCCCAGTCCCGTCGAGACCTGGCGTCCGCGCTGCGCAGCAAGGCCGGGCACATCGTCCCGGACCGGCACCGCAAGAAGCGGGCCGAGGCGGCCGACGACCGTGAGATCGCCCGGCTGCGGACGGCGATCCGCGCCCATCCCTGCCACGGGTGCAGCGACCGTGAGGACCACGCCCGCTGGGCCGAGCGGTACCACCGGCTGCAGCGCGACACCTCGCAGCTGGAGCGCCGCATCGAGGGCCGGACGAACACCATCGCCCGCACCTTCGACCGGATCGTCGCCCTCCTCACCGAGCTGGACTACCTGCGCGGCGACGAGGTCACCGAGCACGGCAAGCGGCTCGCCCGGCTCTACGGCGAACTCGACCTGCTGGCCAGCGAATGCCTGCGCGCCGGCGTCTGGGACGGTCTGAGCCCGGCCGAACTGGCCGCCTGTGTCTCGGCGTTGGTGTACGAGTCGCGGGTCGCCGACGACGCGATGGCTCCGAAGGTGCCGTCCGGCCAGGCCAAGGCCGCACTCGGCGAGATGGTCCGCATCTGGGGCCGTCTGGACGCGCTGGAGGAGGACTTCGGGATCAGCCAGACCGAGGGCGTCGGCCAGCGGGAGCCGGACCTCGGCTTCGCCTGGGCGGCCCACGAGTGGGCGTCCGGGAAGGGCCTCGACGAGGTGCTCCGTGAGGCCGAGATGCCCGCGGGCGACTTCGTGCGCTGGTGCAAGCAGGTCATCGACGTGCTCGGCCAGATCGCGGCGGCGGCCCCCGTCTCGGGCGGCGGGAACTCGACGGTCGCGAAGAACGCGCGCAAGGCGGTCGACGGCCTGCTGCGCGGGGTGGTCGCCTACTCGTCGGTGGGCTGAGGATTCCCCCGGGTCCGGCGGCCGCGTCCTGCGGTCGCCGGACCTTTTTCGTCCGGGGCGTCGGGGGACCGGGGGACCAGGTGCTCAGACGCTCGCGTCCGGGCGGCTCACGTAGGCGCGCCATCCGCCGTACGCGGTGATGTCGGGCGCGCCCTCCAATGCTCCGGGCTCGCACAGGAACCCGGGGACGTGACTGCCGTCGGCCAGTTCGACGCTGCCCATGGTCATCGGCCGGGGGAGCGTCGCCAGCAGGCGGCCGAGTCCCTCCGCCGGGAGGGACCACACCTCCGTCTCGACGGCGGCACCGCCCGCGCCGACGTGGACGAGACCCGGCTTCGGCGGGGTGGTGGCCAGGGCATGCAGCCGGTACACCGGCGCGGTCGTGGTCGTACGGTCGAGGCGGGCGCCGAGGGACAGCAGCTGCGCGTTGAGCGGCTGGCCGGACAGATGCGCTCCCACCACGGCGAGGCGCGTCTCCGGTTCCAGCGACCGGGCGATCCGTGCGAGCCGTTCGTCGGTGAAGGCGGGGCCGATCAACATCACGCCGAACGGCAGCCCGGCGGGCGTCCGTCCGGCCGGTACCGCGACGGCCGCCAGGTCGAAGAGGTTCGTGGAGTTGGTGAAACGGCCCAGGCGCGCGTTGGTTCCCAGCGGGTCGGCGGCGACCTCGGCGAGCGTGGGATGGCCGGGCGCGGTGGGCAGCAACAGGGCGTCGGCGTCGGCCAGTTCGGCGAGTGCCCGGGCCCGTAGACCGGCCAGTCGCTCCTGGTCGGCGTAGAGCTGGTGCGCCGGGACGTCGCGGGCGCGGGTGATGATGCCGGCGACGGTGGGGTCGAGGCCGGCACCTCCGTCAGCCATCAACTTGTCGACAAAGCTCCCCACCGCCGTGTATCGCTCGGCGACGAACGCGCCCTCGTAGAGCATCGCGGCGGCCTCGGTGAACGGGGTGAGGTCGAGCGTGCGCACCTCGGCCCCGGCGGCGACGAGCCGCTCGACGGCTTCCTCGTAGGCCTCCGCCCAGCCCTCGTCCAGCTCCCCGAGCTGTGCCGTCGGCGGCACAGCGACGCGCCAGGGTCCGGGTGCGCGCTGTGCGAGGGGCGGCAGCGCGCGGGCGGAGGGGGAGGCGAGGTGGGCGAGGGCCTGTTCGGCCTCGGGGAGGGTCCGGGCGAACACGGTCACGCAGTCCAGGGAGGCGCAGGCCGGGACGACGCCGGTCGTGGGGACGAGCCCGCGGGTCGGCTTCAGCCCGACGATGCCGTTGAACGCGGCGGGGACGCGGCCGGAGCCCGCGGTGTCCGTGCCGAGGGCGAGGTCGACGATGCCGAGGGCGACCGCCACGGCGGATCCCGAGCTGGATCCGCCGCTGATCCGGGCCGGGTCCAGGGCGCCCCGGACGGCGCCGTAGGGGGAGCGGGTGCCGACCAGGCCGGTGGCGAACTGGTCCAGGTTCGTCGTCCCGAGGAGGACCGCGCCGGCCGCGCGGAGCCGGGCGACCGCCGGGGCGTCGGCCGCCTTCGGTGCGGAGGCGTACGACGGACAGCCCGCCGTGGTCGGCAGTCCCGCCACGTCGATGTTGCCCTTGGCGGCGAAGACCCTGCCCGCGAGCGGGAGACGCTCGCCCGCGGCGACGCGCGCGTCGACGGCCCTGGCCTCCTCCTCGGCCTCGGGCCGCGGGCGCAGGGCGATCCAGATCTCGGGGCGGTCGACGGCCTCGATCCGGGCGTGGGCCGCGCGGACTCGGGCGAGAGCGGACATCGGGACTCCTTGTGGGGCTGAGGGCCGCGGGCCCGGGGTCGTGGCGCCTCGGGGACCTGGGACGACGGGAGCGGGCGGGTGCGTTCGGTTGCTCGGGAGGGTCAGAGTGCCGGGACTTCCGGCGGCGCCAGCACCAGCAGCGCCGTGCCGGCCTCCACCTGGTCGCCCGGTGAGACGAGGATGCGCTCGACCACCGAGTCCGCCGGCGCGGGCACCCTCGACTCCATCTTCATGGCCTCCAGCGCGAGCAGCGGCTGCCCGGCCGTCACCCGGGCGCCCGGCTCCACGTTCACCTGCCAGACGGACGCGGCGAACTCGGCCTCGACCAGGCGACCCCCGGCGGGCACGCTGATCTCGGCCGGCGCGGACGCCGGCGCCGGCGCGGCCTCCGCCCGGGTGAACTCGCCCGCCGCCTCCCAGGCGTCCCGCTCCGCCGAGAAGGCGCCGCCCTGCCTGGAGCGGAACTCCGCGATGGACGCGGCGTTCTCGGCGAGGAACGACTCGTACGCGGCCAGGGAGAAGGTGCCCTCCTCGATACGCGGCACGAAGCGGCCCGAGATGATGTCGGCGCGCAGCTCCAGGAGTTCGTCCGCCTCCACCGGATACCACTTGATGCGGTCGAAGAAGCGCAGCAGCCAGGGCGAGCCCGGCTCGAACGCGCCGCGCTGCTGCCAGCCCGACCACACCTGGGTCGTCCGGCCGACGAACTGGTAGCCGCCCGGGCCCTCCATGCCGTAGACGCACAGGTAGGCGCCGCCGATGCCGACCGAGTTCTCCGCGGTCCAGGTGCGGGCGGGGTTGTACTTCGTGGTGACCAGACGGTGGCGGGGGTCGAGCGGGGTGGCGACGGGGGCGCCGAGGTAGACGTCGCCCAGACCGAGGACGAGGTACTCCGCGTCGAAGACCGTGCGGTACACGTCGTCCACCGAGTCCAGGCCGTTCACCCGGCGGATGAACTCGATGTTCCACGGGCACCAGGGCGCGTCGTCGCGCACGCCCGCCATGTAGCGGGCGATCGCCTCGCGGGTGGCCGGGTCGTCCCAGGACAGCGGCAGATGGACCGTCCGGGAGGGGACGACGAGCTGGTCGCTCGGAGGTAGGGCGCGGACGGTCTCCCGTACGGCGTTCAGGAGTTGCCGCTGGGGGAGCCGGGACGGGTCGGTCCGGATCTGCAGGGAGCGGATGCCCGGGGTCAGGTCGGCGACCCCGTCGAGACCGGCCTCCGTCACGGCCTCCATCAGCGCGTGGACCCGCATGCGCAGCGCGAGATCGAGTTGCATGGGCCCGAACTCGACCAGCAGGTTGTCGTCGCCGCTGCGGCGGTACGTGACGTCACCGTCCCGCGCGAGCACCCCGCCGTCGACGATCGCGGGGCGCGGCGAACCGTCGTCGGCCAGCGGCGCGAACCGCACGGTGTCGCCGGGGCGGAGCTGGCCGAGCTTCCAGCGTTCCGTGCTGACCACCGTCGCCGGGCAGACGAACCCGCCGAGGGAGGGGCCGTCCGGGCCGAGGAGCACCGGCATGTCCCCGGTGTAGTCGACCGCGCCGACCGAGTAGGGCGTGTCGTGGATGTTCGACGGATGCAGTCCCGCCTCGCCGCCGTCTTTGCGCGCCCACCGCGGCTTCGGTCCGACGAGCCGCACGCCGGTGCGGGCCGAGTTGAAGTGGACCTTCCAGTCGGCCGCGTAGAAGTCGTGGATGTCGTCCTCGGTGAAGAACTCCGGTGCGGCGTGCGGGCCTTCGACGGCGCCGATCCGCCACACGTCCGTGAACGCGGGGCGGTCGTCCGGCGGCACGGGTGCGCCGAAGCCGGTGACCGCCCCACCGTGCAGGACGTCGCCGGTGCGCAGGGCCCGGCCTCCGTGGCCGCCGAACCGGCCGAGGGTGAAGGTGGCGGCGCTGCCGAGGAAGGCGGGCACGTCGAGGCCGCCGCCGGCGAACAGCACGTAGGTGCGCAGGCCGTGCCCGGCGGGGGCGCCGATCTCCAGGACCGATCCGGCCGGTACGGTCACCGGCTCCCAGGGGACTACCTCCGTCCCGTCCACCGTGACCGGTGCGGGCGCCCCGGTGACGCACACCGTCGTGGGATGCGTGAACCGCAACGCCGGTCCCTGCAGGGTGCATTCGAGTCCCGGTGCGCCCTCGGGGTTGCCGATCGCCCGGTTGCCGAGCCGGAAGGAGAGGTCGTCCATCGGGCCGCAGGGCGGGACGCCGACCTGCCAGTAGCCGGTGCGGCCCGGCCAGTCCTGCACGGTGGTGAGGGTGCCGCCGGCCACCACCTCGATCCGCGGGGTGGGGTCCGTCACGGCGGCCAGGGTCGCGGTGGAGTGGGCCGCCCGGCGGAAGGAGGGCTCGGCGAGCGCCGCCCGTACCAGCCCGAGGTTGGTCTCGATGCCGTCCACCCGGGTCCTGGCCAGCGCCTCGTCGAGCCGCTCCAGAGCGTGGGCGCGGTCGGTGCCGTACGCGACGATCTTGGCGAGCATCGGGTCGTACGAGGTGGTGACCTCGGTGCCCGTCTCGATCCAGCCGTCCACGCGGACGCCGCCGGGGAACTCGACCCGCGTCAACAGGCCCGCGCTCGGCCGGTGTTCACGGGAGGGGTCCTCGGCGTACAGGCGGGCCTCGACCGCGTGCCCGCGCGGCGTCCCCGGGTCCCGGACGACGGAGGACTCTCCGCGGGCCAGCCGCAGCATCCAGGCGACGAGGTCGACGCCGTAGATCTCCTCGGTGACCGGGTGTTCCACCTGGAGGCGGGTGTTGACCTCCAGGAAGTAGGCCTCCTCGCGGGCGGCGTCGTACACGAACTCGACGGTGCCGGCCGAGCGGTAGTCCACCGAGGCGCACAACTCGCGTGCGGCGGCGGCGAGTCGGTCCCGCACCGCCGCGGGAAGTCCCGGAGCGGGTGCCTCCTCCAGGACCTTCTGGTTGCGGCGCTGGAGCGAGCAGTCGCGGTCGCCGAGGGTGACGACCCGGCCGAGGCCGTCGCCGAAGACCTGTACCTCGACGTGGCGCGCGTCCTCGACGAGGCGTTCCAAGAAGACCCCGGACGAGGAGAAGGAGGCCGCCGCGACACGCTGGACCCGCTCCCAGGCCTCGGTCAGCTCGGCATCCGAGCGACATGCCGACATACCGATTCCACCGCCCCCGCCCGTGGCCTTGAGCATCACGGGGTAGCCGATGCGTCCGGCGGCCTCCAGTGCCTCGGGGAGCCCGGTGAGCAGTTCCGTGCCCGGGGCCAGCGGCACACCCGCGGCCCGGGCCGCCGCCCGCGCCGTGTGCTTGGCGCCGAACAGCTCCAGCTGCTCCGGCGTCGGACCGACGAACACGATGCCCGCGTCCTCGCAGCGCCGCGCGAACGCCGCGTCCTCGGACAGGAATCCGTACCCCGGGTGGATCGCCCCCGCCCCGGTGTCCTTGGCCGCCCGCAGGACGAGGTCGGCGTCGAGGTAGGACTCCTTGGCGGGCGCGGGGCCGAGCCGTACGGCCTCGTCGGCGAGCCGGACGTGCGGGGCGGCGCGGTCGGCGTCGGAGTACACGGCGACCGTGCGCAGGCCCAGTTCGCGGGCGCTGCATATGATCCGGACCGCGATCTCGCCGCGGTTGGCGACGAGCAGGGTGTCGAAGGTCATGCGGGCGCTCCGATCGTCATTGCGACCGCGGTCGGTTCGAAGCCGTTGCAGGGGTTGTTGATCTGCGGGCAGTTGGACACCAGGACGATCACGTCGCACTCGGCGCGCAGCGTCAGCCGCAGCCCGGGGGCCGAGATGCCGTCGACGATGCCGAGGCTGCCGTCCTTCTCGACCAGCACGTTCATGTACCAGTTGATGTTCGAGACGAGGTCGCGCTTGCCGAGGCCGTGACGGGCGCCCTCGGCGAGGAAGTTGTCGACGCAGGCGTGCTGCGACCAGGTGTGGTGCCCGTACCGCAGGGTGTTCGACTCCTTGGAGCAGGCGCCGCCGACCGTGTCGTGCCGGCCGACCTCGTCCTCGGTGACGGTCATCAGCGGGGTGTGCTCGTTCGACATCAGCACGCTGCCCGTGGTCAGGAAGATGCCGCCCTGCGCCTGGACGGTGTCGGGCGCGCTGTAGCGGACACTGGTGTCCCCGGCGTCGTACACCAGGAAGTCGACGGCCTGGTTGCCGTGCAGGTCGGTGACGGTGAGCGTCTCGCCCGTGCGGACGACCGCCGACCAGGCGGCCCGGGCCGGGACGGTGACGTGGGTCATGCGAGCCCCCTCGTGGCAAGGAATTCGGCGGTGTTGAGGAAGGCGCGGCGGCCTTCGGGCGTGGCCTCCCACAGCGGGTCGCCCGGCGCGGTCGCCGCGGAGCGCCAGGCCAGGACCTCCAGCGGGGTGCTCGTGTAGCCGGGGCGCGGATCGGCCGGGTGGGGCACGTTCGCGATGAGCACGGTGATGTCCTGTTCGGCGCGGAGGGTGACGCTGCCGCCGGGGCCGGCCGAGCCGGTGAAGTCCAGCGAGCCGTCCTCGCGCACCTCCACGCCCTGGAAGAAGGAGAGCGACGGGGGCAGATCGCGCGGCCCGAGCCCGTTCTTGGCGGCGGCCAGCTTGAACAGCTCCCGTCCTGCCGGGGACGCGGACTGCGGTGTCCCGTCCCCGTAGCGCCGCGTGTTGCGTACGAGCGTGGAGGTGCCGCACAGGGCGTCGTGCCGGCCGGAGGAGTCGCTGACCACCGAGGCCAGGACGCGGCCCTGGTCGGAGAGGAGGAGCTGTCCCTCGCCCAGGTAGGCGTTCCACTGGACCTTGACGGTGTCCGCCACGTTCAGGCGCTCCCACGGACGGTCCGCGACGTGCAGCAGCAGATGTGCGCAGGCGTCCCCCGCGAGGTCGGTCAGCCGCAGTTCCGTGCCCCGGGCCAGCACCTTGTGCGTGTAGTTGCCGCCCGCCACCGTCTCCGCCCACACCAGGTGGCCCGCCTCGCAGGGTGGCGCGGGCCAGTCACCCGCGGGAACCACGGGCATGGCCTCGGCGCGGGTCCCCTCCTGGGCGCGGGCGTGGTCGCGTGCTCCGTGCGTGGTCGCTGTCGCCATCGCGGGCCTCCGGCTCCTGAGTCATTTCTGTCGCCCGACAGAAATTAGGGGCGGGGTGGGTCCGCGCCATGTCCCGTGTGTTGCCGCGCCGTTACCGGTCCCTCACGGGGTCCGCCCGTGCCGGCTCCGGGACGGCGGGGCGCGTGGCGGGGGCCGGGCACGGGGTTCCCGGCGCCCGGCCGGTGGGCGCCGTGTGTGCGAGGATCGAACGCATGGGAACGGACGGCGGGCGACGGGTCGGCAGGCCGCGCGCCGCGCAGCGGCCGGACAGCGGTCTCACGCCGCGCGCCGAACTGCTGGACGCGGCGGCAGAGTTGTTCACCACCCGGGGATACGCCGCCACCACCACCCGCGCCGTGGCCGAGCGCGCCGGGATGCGCCAGGCGTCCATGTACCACTACGTGTCCGGCAAGGAGGAGCTGCTCGCCGAGCTCCTGGAGTCCACGGTCACCCCGTCGTTGGCCCTCGCCCGCCGGCTGCTCGCCGAGGACACGGTGCCCGCCGGCAGCAGGCTCAGGCAGCTGTGCCGCACCGACGTGGAACTGCTGTGCGGCGGCCCGCACAATCTCGGCGGCCTCTATCTGCTGCCCGAGGTGCGCTCCGAACGCTTCGCCGGGTTCCATGCCGTGCGCGCGGAACTCAAGGACACCTACCGCCAGTTGCTGGCGGCCACCCCGGCGGGCGGTGCGCTCGCCAAGAGTGAGCTGGACCTGCGGACGGACCTCGTGTTCGGGCTGATCGAGGGCGTGATCCTCGTGCACCGCTCCGACCCGGACCGTCCGGTGTCCGCCTTCGCCGAGGCCACGGCCGACGCGGCGCTGCGCATCGTCGGAGTCTGAGACTCCGACCCACGATCACCCCTGCGAGCTGCGGTTCTCGTATGCCCGTACGCGGTCACGCACCGTGTGCGAGTGGAGGCGCAGCGTGCAAATGGGGCCGAGGGTACTCCAGTCGCGAGGGCGATTTCAGGTGCTTGCTGAATATGACACAGCGATGATCCGGTCGGACTAAGCTCGCCCGCAGCGCACCGAGTTGAGATGTATTCGTGCGCTTGTTCCCAAAGGTTCCGAAGATTCCGTTTGATCCATGCCGATCCGTGCCGTTTCCCCCACAAACGTCCCCCACCCCCCAGCCGACCTGTCTCAGAGGGCATACATGGTGAGTGTTCAATCGCCTCCCGGTGGCCGTGAACTTCCTTACGCGCGAGTGCTGTTGCTGCCCGCGATACTGATGGCCGTGGCCACCGGCGCCGCAGTCGCCCTGGTGACGGAGCCGGCCCGGTCCGCGGTCGCCCTGTGCGGCGGCTTCGCCACCCTGCTGGTCATCGCGATCGGCGGCGAGACCGTCCGCCGCGGCCGGGTCGCCCGGGAGCTGCGGGCCGACTTCGCACGCCGCACCGCGAACCTGGAACAGCGCATCGCCGCGCACGACCAGGAGATCGTGCACTTCACCGAGGAGATCGTCCCGCTCGCGCTCGACCGGCTGCACGGCGGAGACTCCCCCTCGGAGGTCGTGCGCACGCTGGGCCGCGACGAACCCGGCCTTCGCGAACTTCCCCAGTCCCAGAAGGACTTGCTGAAGAAGCTGCTCAAGATCGTGGACACCGAGGAGTCGATGCGCGATGCCGCGCAGCGCTCCTTCGTCAACATCGCCCGGCGCGTGCAGGCCATCGTCCACCAGCAGAACAACGAACTCCGCGAGATGGAGGAGGACCACGGGCGCAACCCCGAGGTCTTCGACGACCTGCTGCGCATCGACCACGGCACCGCGCTGATCGGCCGGCTCGCCGACTCCATCGCCGTGCTCGGCGGCGGCCGCCCCGGGCGCCAGTGGCCCGAACCCGTACCGCTGTTCAGCGTGCTGCGCGGCGCGATGTCGCGCATCCTGGAGTACCGGCGCATCGAGCTGCACAACATCGTCGACGTCGCCGTCACGGGCGTCTCCGTCGAACCGCTCATCCACGCGCTGGCCGAACTCCTCGACAACGCCACCCGCTACTCGCCGCCGCACACCAAGGTGCACGTCACCGCCATCGAGGTGCAGACCGGCGTCGCCATCGAGATCGAGGACGGCGGCGTCAGCCTCAGCGACGAGTCCCGCGGCAAGATCGAGGAGCTCCTCCGGCTGGCGGCCGCGGGCGTCGACCCGAACGTCATGGGCCAGGCACCCCGGCTCGGCATGGCGGTCGTCGGCCGACTCGCGCAGATGTACAGCATGCAGATCTCGCTGCGGCAGTCCGCGTACGGCGGCGTCCGCGCCGTCCTCGTCGCCCCGCGCGACATGCTCACCACCGACTTCGCACCCGGTCTCGCCCACGGCATCGGAGCCACCTCGGTGACGGGCATCGACAACGGCGGGGTCGAGGCTCCCGCCCGCAAGCCCAAGAAGCGCCGCCCCACCACCGGACCCCGCGTCCCCTCGTCGAGCGGTGACCCGCGCGATCCCCGCGAGGACGACGTCCCGGTCGTCACCGAGTGGGCGCCGAACGGCCTGCCGCAGCGCCGCAGCCGGGTCAAGGTGCCCCTCAGCCAGCGGATCGCCGAGGCACGGGCCCTGGAGGCCGCGGAGGCCGCCGGCACCGGCCCCTCGTGGGCGCCCGCGCCCGAACCGGAGAAGGACGAGCCGGAACCCGGCCTGTGGGTCGAGGCGTTCATGAACGGCCTCAAGGGCGATCCGGACCCGACCGCATTCAGCACGGACAACCAGCCGGCCTCTGCCGAGGGCGACGACGAGGGGGACCTCAAGTGATCCAGCAGCGAGCCAACTTCGACTGGATGCTCAAGGATCTCGCCGACGGGGTGCCGGGCATCCAGCAGATCGTCGTGCTCTCCGCCGACGGACTGCGCATCGCCCGCTACGGCGGCGACCCGGACGCCGCGGACCGGGTCGCCGCGGCCTGCGCCGGCCTGCAGAGCCTCGCCGGAGCCGTCGCGGGCGAGATCCCCAACAGCGACGGCCGGATGCGCATGGTGATCATCGAGATCAACGGCGGCTACTTCTACCTGATGTCGGCGGGCCCCAACGCCTACCTCGCGGTGCTCGCCAACCAGACCGCGGAACCGGGACTGATGAGCAACCGCATGCGCGACCTCGTCGTCCGTATCGGCGCCCATCTGACGAGCCCGCCGCGGCGCAACGGGCAGACCGTATGACTCCTCCGCAACGCCGGCGGCGCCAACCCGAGGAAGGGCCCCCCGAACCCGTCACGACGGACGTCCCCCTCGCGGGCCCGGAAGGCCCCGAGGGGGAAGGCCCCGAAGGGGAGGAGGGTGAGGGCAAACCGAAGAACCCGGAGCGCCTCTACGTGCTCACGGGCGGCGGCGAGAGCGGCGACCGGGCCGAACTCGACCTCGTCACCCTCGTCGTGGCGCGCGCCGAGTCACCGCCGCCCGCCGTCCAGCCGGAGCAGTCCGCCCTGCTGAGGCTGTGCAGGGCACCCCTGTCCGTGGCCGAGCTCTCGGCCTATCTCAACCTGCCGTTCAGCGTGGTGACCGTCCTGCTCACCGAGCTGCTGGCGGCCGAACTGGTGAAGGCGCGCGCCCCGATCGTCCGTCAGGCGCTCCCCGACCGTTCCCTCCTCGAAGCGGTGATGCATGGACTTCAAAAGCTCTGACACCATCACGGGCCCTCGCGCCGAGGACCACCTCCCGCACACCACGCAGGCGGCGGTCAAGATCGTGATCGTGGGCGGCTTCGGAGTCGGCAAGACGACCATGGTGGGCTCCGTCAGCGAGATCAAGCCGCTGACGACCGAGGAGACCATGACGCAGGCCGGCATCGGAATCGACGACAACTACGGGTCCGAGACCAAGACCGCGACCACGGTGGCCATGGACTTCGGCCGGATCTCCATCACGGACCAGCTGGTGCTCTATCTGTTCGGCACCCCCGGCCAGGAACGCTTCTGGTTCCTGTGGAACGGCCTGTTCGAGGGAGCCCTCGGCGCCGTGGTGCTGATCGACACCCGTCGGCTGGAGGTCAGCTTCGACGTCATCGGCCGCCTGGAGGAACGCGGTGTGCCCTTCGTCGTGGCCATGAACGACTTCCCCGACGCGCCGCGGTACCCCGTCGAGGAGCTGCGGGCCGCGCTCGACCTGTCCGACGAGATCCCGATCGTGAAGTGCGACGCCCGGCGCAGAGCGTCGAGCCGGGACACCCTGATGACGCTGATGCGGTTCCTGCACTCGCTGGCGATGACCTCGTCGCCCGCCTGAGACCGCACGGCGACGGCACCCGCACCCGCACGACAACTCCCCTTCACAAGCTCTCATTTCAGCTTCGGAGCGATCATCGTGACGCCTGAATCCCACTCCCCGACCGACACCCAGGACCCCACACTCGGACCGCCGCCCGGCTGCCCCGCCCACGGCACCGGCCCCGGCGGCCTGCGCCGCCTCTACGGCCCCGAGGCGGAGGACCTGGGTGCCCTGTACGAGAAACTCCGCGCCGAACACGGCGCCGTCGCCCCCGTGCTGCTCCACAACGACGTGCCGATCTGGGTCGTCCTCGGGCACGGCGAGAACCTGCACATGGTCAGTACGCCCTCGCACTTCGCCCGCGACAGCCGGCTGTGGACCGCCGTCCAGGACGGCACCGCGGGCGACGACCACCCGCTGGCCCCCCACATCGCCTGGCAGCCCATCTGCTCCCACGCCGAGGGCGATGAACACCTGCGGCTGCGCGGAGCGGTCACGGGCGCCATGTCGACCATCGACTTCCGCAGCCTGCGCCGCTACATCAACCGCGCCACCCAGCGCCTGGTCAACGAGTTCTGCGAACTCGGTGAGGCCGACCTGGTCGGACAGTTCGCCGAGCACCTGCCGATGTCCGTGCTCTGCGAGATCATCGGGATGCCCGAGGACTACAACGACCGCATGGTGCAGGCCACCCGTGACCTGCTCAAGGGCACCGACACCGCCATCGCCAGCAACGAGTACGTCATGGGCCTGCTGACCCAGCACACCCTGCGGCGCCGCGCCGAGCCCGAGGACGACTTCACCAGCCACCTCATCAACCACCCGGCCGGCCTCACCGACGACGAGGTCGCCCAGCACCTGCGGCTCGTCCTCCTCGCCGCCTACGAGGCCACCGCCAACCTGATCGCCAACGTGCTGCGCATGGTCCTCACCGACCCGCGCTTCCGCGCCCAGCTCAACGGCGGGCAGATGACGGTGCCCGAGGCGGTCGAGCAGTCCCTGTGGAACGAGCCGCCGTTCAGCGCCGTCCTCGGCTACTTCGCGAAGCAGGAGACGGAGCTGGGAGGCCGGCGCATCCGTAAGGGCGACGGACTCCTCTTCGGGATCGCGCCGGGCAACATCGACCCCCGGGTCCGGCCCGACCTGGCCGCCAACATGCAGGGCAACCGCTCCCACCTCGCTTTCGGCGGCGGACCCCACGAGTGCCCCGGCCAGGACATCGGCCGCGCCATCGCCGACGTCGGCGTCGACGCGCTGCTGCTGCGGCTGCCGGACGTCGAACTCGACTGCCCCGAGAGCGACCTGCGCTGGCGGGGGTCCATGTCGTCACGTCACCTCGTGGACCTGCCCGTTCGCTTCCAGCCCAGGCCGCCGCAGGATGTCATGCAGCGGCCCTCGGTCCGCGCGCTGCCCGTCCAGCGGCCCGGCTGGCAGGTCACCGGCGGGACCGCGGCGCCGGCCGCGTCCGCGCCGCACCCGGCGCCCGCGCAGCCGGCCCCGGCATCCGAGCCCGCCCACCGGCTCGGCGCCTGGCAGCGTCTCGTGCGCTGGTGGCGCGGCTACTGATCCCCGGCCGGGCCCGCCGACCAGGCGTCGTACGCGGCCCACGCCTCCAACTCCCGTCCACTGACGAACCGATGGGCCCGTCCGGTGACCGGATCGGTGAACTCCAGCTCTCGCGCCAGCAGTTGCAGCGGGCGCCTGAAGTCACCGGCCGGCACCGGCCCGGTCACCTCCGGGTAGAGCGGATCGCCGAGCAGCGGCACGCCCAACGCCGTCATGTGGACGCGGAGTTGGTGGGTCTGCCCGGTGCTCGGCGTCAGTCGGTAGCGACCGAGTCCGCGCCGGTGCTCCGTCAGCTCCACCCGGGTGACCGCGTTCGGCTCGCCCGCCACCTCGCGGGCGGCCATCACTCCGCGCTCCTTGAGGATGCGGCTGCGCACCGTGCGGGGGAGGACGAGACCGGGATCGCACGGAGCCACGGCCTCGTACTCCTTGGCGATCAGCCGGTCACGGAACAGCGACTGGTATGCGCCCCGTTCCCCGGGCCGGACCGTGAACAGCACCAGACCGGCGGTCAGCCGGTCCAGACGGTGGGCCGCCCCCAGCTCCGGCAGGTCCAGCTCCCGGCGCAGCCGTGCGAGGGCCGTCTCGGCCACATGGCTGCCGCGCGGGGTGGTGGCGAGGAAGTGCGGCTTGTCGGCGACCACGATGTGCTCGTCGCGGTACACCACCTCCAGCGGGAACGGCACCCGCTCCTCGTCCGGCAGCTCCCGGTGGAACCACACGAACATCCCCGGCACATAGGCCGTCGCGGCCGTCAGCGGCCGTCCGTCCTCGCCGACGAACAGCCCCTCGCCGAGCATCGCGTCGACGACCCCGTCCCCGGCCGCGAGCCGGTCCACCAAGTGTTCCCGCACAGTGGCCCAGCTCCCCTCCCACGGCAGCCTGATCCGCACGGGGTCGACCCCGTGGCGCTGCGGGAGGGGAGAGGGCGGGATCCGGGGCTTGCGTCTCACCTGGTCAAGCGTACGAGGCCGGGACCGCGGCGGCCGCCTCCGGAGCCGCCGCCCGCGTCCGGCGGACGCGGTACGCCACGCCCGCGACCAGGGTGATTCCGAGGAAGAGCAGGGTGAACCACCGGAAGTACCAGTGCCCGCCCGCCGGGTCGTACACCGTGGCGCGCGGCCACGCGAGGTTGACGGTCATGAAGAGGCCGTAGACGAGGGCGAGCGCGTTGACCGGAACACCCCAGCGGCCGAGCGAGAAGAGCGGGGCGCCCGTCTCGTCGGTGCCGTCGGCGGTGAACTGCCCCCGCAGCCTGCGCACCAGCAGGGGACCGGTGACCATGGCGTACGCGAGATAGAGCATCACGATGCAGGTGGTGCCGATGGCGAGGAACGCGTCCGGTGAGGCGAAGTTCAGAAGGAGCAGCGCGGCCGCGAGGACGCCGACGACCAGGGCGGGGGCGCTCGGCATGCCGGTGCGCGGGTTGACCTTCGCGAGCCGTCCCGAGAAGGGGAGCTGCCGGTCGCGCGCCATCGAGAAGAGCATGCGGCAGGCTGCGGTCTGGATCGCGAGGGTGGCCACCGCGACGGCCACCACCACGTCGGCGAGCAGCGCGCGGCCCACGCCGTCGCCCAGGCTGCTCGTCAGGACGTAGCTCAGACCGTCGACACCGAGACGGCCGTCGGTGAGGCTCGGGGCGGCGAGCAGCCCGCCGAGCACGATCAGGCCACCGAGCAGACCGGCCGCGCCGAGGGCGGTGAGGATCGTACGGGGCGCGGTGCGGCGGGGGTTGTGCGTCTCCTCGCTCATCTCGCCCGCGCTGTCGAAGCCGATCATCACGTACGCGGCCATGAACGAGCCCACCATCAGCGCCCCGAGCAGACCCGACCCGCCCGCGCCGGTGTGGAAGGTGATGCCGGGGGAGCGCTCGGAGTGGGTGAGCAGCAGCACGACGATCAGGACGGCACCGATGATCTCGGCGGTGACGCCGATCCGGTTGATCACGGACATCACCCGGTTGTCGAGGACGTTGACCAGCGTGGTGAGGACGAGCAGGGCGACACCGAGCACGGCCGCGTTGGCCGCGCCGTCGGGACTGGTCGGGGCGGGATCGTCGCCCACGAGCTGAAAGCCGGACCAGATCGCGGGCAGCACCATCTGCAGCGCGAGCGCGGCGGCGGCGACCACCACCACCTGTCCGATCACCATGATCCAGCCCGCGAACCAGCCGAAGGAGAGGTTCGACAGGCGCGAGGACCACTGGTAGATCGCGCCGGAGATCGGGTAGCGCGCGGCCAGTTCGGCGAAGCAGGCAGCGACCGCGAGCTGGCCGGTCAGGACGGCCGGCCAGGTCCAGAAGAAGACGGGACCGCCGAAGGCGTAGCCGAACGCGAAGAACTGGAAGACGGTCGTGAGGACGGAGATGAAGGAGAAGCCGGCGGCGAACGAGGCGTACCGGCCGAGGCTGCGGTGCAGCTCCTGGCGGTAGCCGAACGCGGTCAGGGAGCGGTCGTCGGGGGACTGCGGCGGGTCGGGGCGTACGTCGGAGGGAGCGGTGGTGGTCACGGCGGCACCTGCCTTCGGCGCGAAGGGCGAAAGGGATTCCTGTCGGGTGACAGAAATTAGGGAGGCCCTGTTTCGCTCGCGTGACGCGGCCGTGTCGGCGGCGGGCCGAAGTCCTCACGGGCCCGCGGAGGGTGTGGAGTCGGGTGCTCCCGCCGCCCCTCCCCGGCGCGGACCGGGACCCGGCGGGACACCAACGCCTGCGTGTGACGGGGGTGTGGTGACCTCACCGGGTGCGCGGTTTTCACGGGGCGCGCCGACGGCACCGGTTCTGCCGGGTGCGCGTGACAACGCGGGGCGCGCCTCACGTGCCCGTGCGGGGACGGGTGCGGCTCGCGGCCGGGATCACGGTATGACGGGGCGTCGACCGGCCGCGGGCGGGCGCCGACCCGCAGCGCTCCGCGGGGTCACGGGCGTCCGCCCGGACCTGTGCGTACGACAGGAGGCGGCCCGCTTCGCGGTCGCCGCCTCCTGGTGCTGCCGGGGTGGTGGTGTCAGGCCGACGTCTCCTGCTCCGCCTCCACCTGCGCGTTCCACTCCCGCTTCGACGCCTGCCAGCCGTCCTCGTTGTGGCCGAGGCGCCAGTAGCCGGAGATGGACAGGTCGTCGCGCGGGATCTCACGTTCGACGCGCAGCAGCTTGCGCAGTTCCTTGACGAAGCCCGCCTCGCCGTGGACGAAGGCGTGCACCCGGCCCGGCGGGAACTCCAGGCCGCGCACGGCCTCCACCAGGGCCCTGCCGACCGGCCGGTCCCCGCGGTGCAGCCAGACGACCTCCGCGTCGGAGTCGATCTTCTGCTCCTCCTCCGGGCCCGAGACCTCGACGAAGGCGCGGACGACGGAGCCGTCGGGCAGTGACTCCAGGGCGGCGGCGATGGCCGGCAGCGCGCTCTCGTCACCCGCGAGCAGATGCCAGTCGGCGTCGGTGTCCGGGGCGTAGGCGCCGCCGGGGCCCATGAAACGGACGACTTCGCCCGGCTGGACCTTCAACGCCCAGGGTCCGGCGAGTCCTTCGTCGCCGTGCACCACGAAGTCCAGGGTCAGCTCGCGCACTTCGGGGTCCCAGGCGCGCACGGTGTACGTGCGCGTCACGGGCCACTGCTCGCGCGGGAACTCCTCGCGGATGCGCTGCAGGTCGAAGGGCTCCGGGTAGGTCACGCCCTCGGCGCCGAACAGCAGCTTCACGTAATGGTCCGTGCTGGTGCCCGTGGCGAAATCGGCGAGGCCCTCGCCGCCCAGCACGACCCGCCGCATGTGCGCGGTCAGCCGCTCGGTGCGGACGACCGTCGCGGAGTGCGGCTTCCTGGGCTTGCGTTCCGGGCGCTCTGCCATGACTGCCTCCTGGTCAACATAGTTAGGCTTACCTAAGTTAGCACTCCTTCCTTGGTGCCACCTATGCGCGGGCGCCACCAGTTATGCCGGAAGGGTTCTGCTATGTCCCCAGTGTGGCGAGGAGTCGGTGCAGGGATCCACCGAGACCCCAGCGCGCCGCGAGTTCGTCCAGCGCGGCGGGGTCGCGCGGGGTGCGCGGCAGGGTCGTGTCCACCTCGGGCAGCGGGACGTCGCCGGCGACCTGGACCACGGTGGGAGCCACGGCGACGTAGGGCCGCGCCTCGGCGAGGCGTTTGCGCTGCGAAGGAGTCAGCTTCGCCTTCGGGTCGTCGACCGCGGCCATGATCGCGGCCAGGTCCCCGAACTCGGCGAGCAGCTTGGCCGCCGTCTTCTCCCCGATCCCGGGCACTCCCGGCAGTCCGTCGCTCGGGTCGCCGCGCAGCGTCGCCAGATCCGCGTACCCCGGGCCGTCCACGCCGTACTTCTCGCGCAGCCAGGCCTCGTCCGTCAGCTGGAGGGTGCCGACGCCCTTGAGGGGATACAGGACGCGCACCCCCCGGGCGTCGTCGACGAGCTGGTAGAGGTCGCGGTCGCCGGTGACGATGTCGACCGGGCCGGTGGCGCGGCCGGTGAAGGTGCCGATCACGTCGTCCGCCTCGTACCCCGCGACCCCGACGCGGGCGATGCCCAGCGCGTCCAGCACGTCCTCGATGACGGGCACCTGCGGGGAGAGGGTGTCCGGCACCTCTTCCTCGTCCGGGCCCGTCTCGGTCTCGACCGCCACCCGGTGCGCCTTGTACGACGGGATCAGGTCGACGCGCCACTGCGGACGCCAGTCCGCGTCCATGCAGGCCACCAGGTCGTCGGGATGGTGGTCCTTGACCAGGCGGTCGATGAACTCCAGCAGCCCGCGCACGGCGTTCACCGGTGTGCCGTCCGGGGCCCGCACGGATTCCGGCACGCCGAAATAGGCGCGGAAGTACAGCGAGGCGGTGTCGAGGAGCATGAGTCGTCGAGTCTGCTGGGTCACGAACCGCATCATGCCGTACGCCACTGACAGTGACCTGGACCACTCCCGTGTTTGCTTTGTGTAAGCGTGGGCAGGCGCCGCCTCTGAGCGAACTCGGTTGTGCATTCAACCGTCACCAGTTGTCGGGAACGTCGTAGGCGTTCGTTCATCCCGTTCCCCTGTCCGACCGAGAGGCACCACGTGTCATCCAGGCTTGAGGCCGACCATCTGTTCAAGGTGTTCGGCAGACGACCAGAAGCGGCCGTGGAGCGGCTCCGTGACGGAGTCGACCGTGAGGAACTGCGCGCGGACGGCACCACCGCCGCCGTGATCGACGCGTCCTTCACCGTCGAGCCGGGCCAGATCTTCGTCGTCATGGGCCTGTCCGGATCCGGTAAGTCCACGCTGCTGCGCATGCTCAACGGACTGCTGGAGCCCACCGCCGGACATGTGCGCTTCGACGGACAGGACCTGACCGGCCTGAGCGCCCGCGACCTGCGCGAGGTCCGCTCCCGCAAGATCAGCATGGTCTTCCAGCACTTCGCGCTGTTCCCGCACCGCAGCGTGCTGGAGAACGCCGCCTACGGCCTGGAGGTCCAGGGCGTCCCCGCGGCCGAACGCAAGGAACGGGCGACCAAGGCCCTCGAACTGGCCGGCCTCGCCGGCTGGGAGAAGTCCTGGCCCGACGAACTGTCCGGAGGCATGCAGCAGCGCGTGGGTCTCGCCCGCGCGCTCGCCACGGACGCCGACCTGCTCCTCATGGACGAGTCGTTCAGCGCCCTCGACCCGCTGATCCGCCGCGACATGCAGGACCAGCTGATCGAACTCCAGAAGAAGCTGAAGAAGACCATCGTCTTCATCACCCACGACCTCAACGAGGCCATGCGCCTCGGCGACCGGATCGCCGTCATGCGCGACGGCCGCATCGTCCAGATAGGCAGCGCCGAGGACATCCTCGTCCGGCCCGCCGACGACTACGTCACCTCCTTCACCCAGGACGTCGACCGCTCGCGTGTGCTCACCGCGGGCGCCGTCATGGACACCGCGATACGCGGCGACGAGGCCGACTGCGCGTGCGAGACCGCCACGCCGGACACCTCCTTCGTGGACCTCTGCGCGATCAGCGCCCGTCTCACCCACCCGGTCGCGGTCGTCGACAAGCAGCACACCCTCGTCGGGGTCGTCCCCCGGCAGCGCCTCGTCGGCTTCCTCGGGGACGAGCAGGGCACGCCCGAGGCGTGTCCCAGCCCGCGGAACGAGGAGGTGAAGGCCGGTGCCTAGGATCCCCTTCGGCGACTGGGTCAACGACGCGGTCGACTGGCTGCTGAACCACATGTCGTGGCTCTTCGACTTCCTCAAGACCGTCTTCTCGGGCACCTACGACGGCATCGACGCCGTCCTCCAAGCGCCCCAGCCGCTCCTCCTCGCCGGCATCTTCGCCGTCATCGCCTTCTGGCTGCGCGGCACCTCGGCCGGTGTCCTCACCTTCGTGGGCTTCGCCTTCATCGACTCCCTCGAACTGTGGGAGGACGCGATGGTGACCCTCTCGCTGGTCCTCGTCGCGACGCTCATCGCGCTCGTCGTCTCAGTGCCCGTCGGCATCTGGGCGGCCCGCTCCGACCGGGTCAGCGGCATCGTCCGGCCGGTCCTCGACTTCATGCAGACGCTGCCCGCGATGATCTACCTCATCCCGGCGATCCTGTTCTTCGGCACCGGCGCCCCCGCGGGCATCGTCGCCACCCTGATCTTCGCGCTGGCCCCCGGTGTCCGCATGACCGAGCTGGGCATCCGGCAGGTCGACAAGGAACTGGTTGAGGCCGCCGACGCGTTCGGCACCACCCCCCGCAACACCCTGCTGCGCATCCAGCTTCCGCTGGCGCTGCCCACCGTCATGGCGGGCGTCAACCAGGTCATCATGCTGGGCCTGTCCATGGCCGCCATCGCGGGCATGGTCGGCACCGGCGGCCTCGGCGGCGACGTCAACGAGGCCATCGGCCAGCTGAACGTCGGTCTCGGCTCCGAAGCCGGCGTCGCCATCGTGATCCTCGCCATCTACCTCGACCGCATGACCAGCGCGCTGGGCACCCAGGTCTCCCCGCTCGGCCGCCGCGCCGCCGCCAAGCTGCGCGCCGCACAGGGCCTGAAGATCTGGTCGTACCGCCCGCGTCCCGTCGTGGCCATGGCGGGTGTCGTCGTCCTCGCCCTGGTCGCGGGCGGCATGGGTGTCTTCGGCGGTGGCGGTTCGACCTCCACCGCGGCCGACGGCGAGAACGTCGGCCAGGGCAAGAAGGTCACCATCGGCTACATCCCCTGGGACGAGGGCGTCGCCTCCACCTTCCTCTGGAAGGAGATCCTGGAGCAGCGCGGCTACCAGGTCGACGTCAAGCAGTTCGACGCCGGCCCGCTCTACACCTCGCTCGCCCAGGGCGACGTCGACTTCGAGACCGACTCCTGGCTGCCGACCACGCACGCGGAGTACTGGAAGAAGTACGGCAAGCAGCTCGACGACCTGGGCTCCTGGTACGGCCCGACGTCCCTGGAGCTGTCGGTGCCCGCCTACATGAAGGGCATCGACTCCCTGGAGGACCTCAAGGGCAAGGCCGGCACCTTCGGCGGCAAGATCACCGGCATCGAGTCCAGCGCCGGAATGATGGGCCTGCTCAAGAGCAAGGTGCTCAAGGCGTACGGGCTCGACAAGGAGTACAAGGTCGTCGACAGCTCCACGCCGGCGATGCTGGCCGAGCTGAAGCGCGACTACGCCGCGAAGAAGCCGATCGTCGCCACGCTCTGGTCGCCGCACTGGGCCTACAGCGACTACAAGCTGAAGAAGCTCAAGGACCCGAAGGGCGCCTGGGGCAAGGGCGACGGCGTGCACACGCTTTCCCGCAAGGGCTTCGCGCAGGACAACCCGGTCGTCGGCAAGTGGCTGAAGAACTTCAAGATGACCGAGAAGCAGCTCACCGATCTCGAGGCCGAGATCAACAAGGTCGGCAAGGGCAAGCAGCAGGACGCCGTGCGTGCCTGGCTGAAGAAGAACCCCGGTGTCGTCGACAAGCTGGCCCCGGTCAAGAGCGCTTCCGCCGCCGCCCCGGCCGAGGCCGAGCGCGCGCTGGACGTCGCCTGGTTCCCCTGGGACGAGGACGTCGCCGTCACCTACCTCTGGAAGAACGTGCTGGCCCGTCGCGGCTACACGCTCAACCTCAAGCAGATGGACGTCGGCCCGGTCTACACCGGCCTGGCCTCCGGCGACCTCGACCTCAACTTCGACGCCTGGCTGCCGTACGCCCAGTCCAACTACTGGGATCAGCACAAGAAGGACCTGAAGGACCTGGGTACCTGGTACAAGCCGACCTCCCTGGAGGTCGCGGTCCCCTCGTACGTGAAGGACGTCAAGTCCCTCGCCGACCTCAAGGGCAAGTCGAAGACCTTCGGCGGGAAGATCATCGGTATCGAGCCGGGTACCGGTGAGATGAACCTCCTGAAGAAGAAGGTCCTTCCGGGCTACGGCCTCGACAAGGAGTACAAGGTCGTCGACGGCTCGACGCCCGCGATGCTCGCCGAGCTGAAGCGCGCGTACGCCAAGAAGGAGCCGGTCGCGGTCGTGCTGTGGTCCCCGCACTGGGCCTACAGCGAGTACAAGCTCACCAAGCTCGCCGACGACAAGAAGCTGTTCGGCGAGGGCAACACGATCCGCACCATCTCCAGCAAGTCGTTCCCGGGCCGGTACCCGAAGCTCACCGAGTGGATCAAGAACTTCAGGATGAGCGAGGCCGAACTCGGCAGCCTGGAGAGCGAGATCAAGCAGCGTGGGCAGGGACACGAGGAGGACGCCGTGTCCGCGTGGCTCAAGGAGCACCCGGACATGGTGCAGCGGATGACTCCGCAGTAGCCGCCGCGCGGTTCACCCCCAAGGGTGGTGGACGGTTCACTCCGAGGGGTGGTCCTCGTCGTACGGGTCCTTTGACCCGTGGGGCGGGGGCCACCCCTCGTCGTGGTCCCGACGCCCGACCGGGCCGCCGCGCGTCCGCACATGCGGGCGACAGGTCTCGCGACGCCGTACTGACGTACGGGAGGGATCCGGACAACCGCGCGGCGACGGACGGCCCCGTGATGTCCGGCGAACTCCCGGCCCACGGCCGCCGGTGACCCTCCGGCGGACCCGGCGCGCCGGCCGCCCGCTCCGACGGACCGCCGCGCACCGGCCCGGTGCGGGAAGGTGCCCGTGGACTCGCCGTTCCCTTCGGGGCGCCCAACGGCAACTTCCCGGCGAGCGGGAGGAGTTCAGGTCCGCGCAACGCCCCTGGGCCGTCGTCGGGGGCGCCCCGGCCGGGTGTCCGGCCCCTTCGCCCTCTGCTCCGGTACGGCGCCCCGAGGGGCGGCGGGGCGCTCGATCTGGCGCGAACTGTAACCCTCACACTCCCTCGATGTGACAGCGATGTGACGGGTGCATGAAACGGTTTGCCGAACATGCGTAGGGTGCAAACAACTCATCAGAAGGAGCGGGCCGGAAACCGGACGGTTCGCGGACCGACGAGACGAGGGAGGGAGCCGGAGCGATGGGCGACCAAAAAGATCAACCGCTTCGCGTGGGCGCGGCCGTGCGGCGAAGGCGCCGGGCGCTGCGACTCACCCTCGCCGTCGTGGCCGAACGCAGCGGCCTGTCGGTTCCCTTTCTCAGCCAGGTGGAGAACGAGCGGGCGCGGCCCAGCAGAAGCTCCCTGGAGAGGGTCGCCGGAGCCCTCGACACCACCGCCGCCGAACTGCTCGCCGCCGCCGACCCGGCGTGCAGCGTCGATGTCGTGCGCGCCGACGCGGGCGCCGAGTTCACTCCCGAAGCCCAGGTGCGCCCCCTGGTGCGCGGTCACCACCAGCTGCACGCCACCGAGTTCACCGGCGACCACGACGAGGGACGCGAACTCCAGCACCGCAACGACAAGTTGATGTACGTGTGCGACGGCGCCGTCGAGGTCGAGGCGGAGGGCCGCGCCCATCGCCTCGGACGCGGCGACACGCTCTACCTGACCGGCGGGGTCCGGCACCGCTGGCGCGCCACCGTGGCGGACACCCGCGTGATCGTCGTGGAGGTCGCCGACCACATCGACGCGGTCGAGGACCGGCACCGCTTCGGCAGGCGCTGAGCGGTGGCACCGGGGACGAGGGGCGATGCCCCGGAGGCGGGGGAGAGGCGGCCGAAGAGCCCGCGCGTCATCTCGCTCGTGCCCTCGCTCACCGAGGCCGTGGCGGTGTCCCTGCCGGGCGTCCTGGTGGCCGCCACCGACTGGTGCACCCACCCCGCGAACCTCGACGTCGAACGGATCGGCGGCACCAAGAACCCCGACGTCGACGCCGTCGTACGGCTGGCGCCCGATCTCGTCGTCGCCAACGAGGAGGAGAACCGGGAGCCCGACCTGGCGGCTCTGCGCCGGGCCGGCATCGAGGTGCTGGTGACCGAGGTGCGGGACGTGCCGGGTGCCCTGCGCGAACTCGACCGGGTGCTCCGGGCCTGCGGTGCGCGCGGTCGTCCCCGGTGGCTGGACGCGGCCGAGGCCGCGTGGGCCGAGCCGCCCGCGCCCGAGCGTCGCCGCAGCGCGGTCGTGCCGGTGTGGCGGCGGCCCTGGATGGTGCTCGGCCGGGACACGTTCGCCGGCGACGTGCTCGCGAGACTCGGCGTCGACAACCTGTACGCCGCCCACGAGGACCGCTACCCGCGCGTCCCGCTCGACGAACTGACGGCCGCGGCCCCCGACCTGGTCGTCCTGCCCGACGAGCCGTACCGCTTCACTCCCGACGACGGACCCGAGTCGTTCCCGGGCACCCCCTGCGCCGTGATCGACGGCCGCCTCCTGACCTGGTACGGGCCCTCGATGGCCGAGGCGCCGGGGAGGCTTGCCAGGGCGCTGCGGGCGGCCGGCCGCTGATCCGGACGGCGAGAGGGTCTTCGCCCTCCGCCGGTGTCCCGAACCCCGTCCGGCCGCCGGACCCTGGTCCCCGACAGGGAGTTCCGGTCCGGCGGCGGGCCCGCTCAGTCCTCGGGCCGCTCGGGCGCCAGCAGCTCCCGGAGCTCGTCCATCGCCTCCCGGAGCCGGTCGGCGAACGTCCGCATCTGCGCGGCGACCGCCGACGGCGTGCTCAGGTAGAGGTTGAACCGGTCGGGCAGCAGCACATAGGCGATACCGATGCACTGGGTGCTGGTCGATCCGAAGCCGAAGTACTGGATGTTGACGGACGGCGCGGAGCTCGTACTCAGGTAGTCGTCCCGCATGGTCGACCAGCCCGGCGTCCGGTACAGCGCGGGCTGCTCGGTCACCCCCAGCTCGGCCCCCCGCCGGCGCTGGATCAGCTCCAGCTCCCACAGGTGCTGCTCGGGCACCTGACCGGCCTGGCACGCCTTCGCGCGCGCGACATGGGCCTCGGTGGCGGCCCGGAACGCGGCACGGCGGGCGTCCGCGTCCGCTGCCGGGTCCTCCATCGCCGCCACGAAGTCCACCATCTCGGGGGTGACGACGCGCATCGCCTCGGTCCGCCCGTGCCGGTACTGCCGGGTGGCGATCGACTCGTAGGTGGCGCCCAGGTGTCCCTTGGCGCGCTGGTGGGCGAGTTGGTAGGCGGCCTGGACGAACGCGTCCGGCGAGACCCCCAGCGCCTTGGCCGCGCCGCTGCCGAAGTCCGGGAACGACAGGGTGCTGGTCGCGGTGTCCGCCCCGTACGCCGCGAACGCGTCGGCGGCGGAGCGTGCCTGGTCCCGCAGCGCGTCGTCCAGTTCGAACACGATCGGCTCCAGGGCCGGCAGACCCTGGGACCGGGCTCCGGACCGCCGGGACTGCTCCTCGGCCGGGGTGTCGAGCAGGGCGTCGGTGAAGGTGAGGATCGTGGTGCCGTCCAACTCGCAGTGCTCGACGTTGATGCCCGCGCGTCCGTCGGCGAAGACGACGAAGGACACGGCCTTGTCGAACCAGCGGTTGCCGCGGTCGCCGTAGAGCAACTGGTCACAGGCGTCCTGGACGTCCGCGGGGGCGAAGTCCTCCAGGGCGACGCAGAACAGCGCGGTCTCGACATCGTCGAGGGCCTCGGCGTTGCGGGGGTGGCAGGCGAGCAGGGACTCCCGGGCGGCGGCCCACTCCGCGCGGGCCATGGTGGTGAGGTGGGCCGCCGAGGTGTCGGCGCCGGCCGGGTCGGCCTTCATCACGGCGCGCAGCCCCGCCTGGAGGTCGTCCAGGCTGTGCGGGACGCCGTCCGGACCCAGCACGTCCAGCCGGAACATGCCGCCCCGGAAGAACACCACGACGTGCCGGGCCTCGGACGGGCCCGGCCACTGCTCGGTGTAGGGGGCGCGGACGGTGTCCTGCTGCGCGCCGGGGATGCGTGTGGTGGAGAACAGGAACTTGTTCTGCACCATCGACTGAGGTGCTCCGCGCTGCACCACCGGGGGGATCAGACCCTGATCGAGCTGCCGCTTGTAGTCGAGGGCCCCGGCGACGAGCCCGGCCGCCCGTTCCACCTGCGCCTGGCCGGAGTCCTGGAAGAGGAAGAAGAAGTTGGCGTTGAGCGCGATCCGGTCCCGGCGGCCCAGGTACCGGTACGGCCAGAAGGTGTCGAGCCAGCTGTGCACGCCCTCGGTGGCGTCGTAGTCCTCCAGCGCGGCCTGCAGCACCCGGCCGGGGCCCGTGGGCCGGAGGAAGGCGGCGACCTCCGCCTCGGTCGCCGTCCGCTCGTCGGCGGTCAGCAGCGGCGAACACCAGGCGAGGAACCGCTCGCAGCTCGCGTCCAGCGTAGGCAGCGGGACGCGCGGGAGGCTGTCCTCCTGGGCGAAGGTCGCGTTGCCCGGGGCATCCTGACTGGTCTTCAACTCTGTTCTCGATTCGGATCGTTGGTACCGGTGTTGTCGTACGGCCGGGAAAGGTGGAGCTGTGCGTACAGCCAGCCTTCCGCTTCCAGGCCACCTGGATCCACCCCCGCGGCCGACATGCTGTCGAGCACGCGCGCCTGCTCCTGCGGGGAGGCGAACCGCCGTTGTCTGAACACCTCGTCGACGCGGACGGTCCGGTAGCCCAGACCCGCCAACGCGCGTTCGACGGGGTCGAACGGGAACATCCGCAGCACGAAGTGCGCCATCCAGGGGCGGCGGGCGCCCTGCGCCCGGACGACCCGGGTGAGCGTCCGCTCGGTGACGTAGCCGACGCAGCCCGTCGAGATCACCAGGTCCGTGCCCGCGAGCTGGGCGCGCTGTCGCGATGTGGGCTCGTGCTCCTCCAGGTCGGCGTGCACCGCGTCGTCGAGGAACCCGGCCTCACGAGCGTAGGACAGCGCGCTGCCGGAGGTGTCCAGGCCGACGAAGCGGATCGGGTCCGGGGGCCGGCGGGACCGGGCCAGCTCCCGGTCCCGGGCCAGCAGAACCTCGCGGCTCTCGCCCGCATGCTCCTCGCCGCCGTAGCGCGCGTACAGCTCGTCCATCGTCGCGTCGTACTTCAGCAGGGCGGCGTTGACTCCGTACGAGCAGCCGATGTCCAGCACCTTCGGCACCGCGACGTGCCGGGACTCCCGGTACTCCGTGATGAGTTTGGCGAAGTAGGGCTTGGCCTGCTGCGGAACGCTGTAGTCGAGCGGGCGCAGCAGCCTGAAATAGGTACGCGGATCGGGCTGGTCGTAGATGTGGTCGAGTGAGACTTTTCCGGTCACGTCGAAACGCACAGGGCTTACTCCTCCGTGGGATCGCGCAGGGGACATCGGCCTACGGCGGCTGCTCGGCCCGCCGCACGGCCCGAACGGCGGGCCCTAGTCCAGGAGCCCGTCACCGCGGACCGCCCGGCCCTCCGCCGCCAGGTGCTCGGGCAGCACCCGGCCGAAGAGCTGCCGCGTCCGTTCCACGCTCCCGATGACGCCGGGGCGCTCGCTGTAGGCGAAGATCGCGGAGTGGCGCGCGACCTCGCCGCGCACCGGGCTCACACGGTGCAGCGAGTAGCGCCCCTTGAACAGCTGAAGGTCACCCGGTCGCAGGGGGAGGCGCCGGGTCAGCCGCTCGCCCCGGCCGTCCACCACGTCCCGGACGTCGTCGAAACGCTCGTCCCGCGCGGTCCGGATGTTCGGGCAGTACTCGAAGACGCCGCCGTCCTGCGCCTGCTGGGTGAGCATGCTGACGGTGAACTCGTTGGTGTCGAAGTGCCAGGGGTGCTCCATGCCCGGCGCGACGACGTTGAGAACGAGCCCGGAGAGCGGGTCCGCCAGCTCGTGCAGCTCCGGCAGTTCGAAGCAGCGGGCGATGAAGTGCCGGAACACCGTGTCGGAGTAGAGCCGGCTGATGAGGGAGTCCGCGGGGATGCGGTCCCGCGCGACGAACGCGTTGCCCCGCTCGAAGGTCTTCCGGCCCGGATGGTCCTCGGGCAGCGACGAGTCCACCGCGATGTTGTAGACGTTCACCGTCTCGACGTCGTGGTGCGCCCGGGGGGCGATGGCCGAGCACTCCTGCCGCAGCACATCGCGCAGCGCCGGGCGGACGAAGTCCGGCAGCACCGTGCAGCCGAGCGTCGCGAGATCGCGCCGGGCACGGGAAACCACGGCCTGTCCCGGGGCACTCGCGAGTTCCGACAGGGGATAGCGATCGGTGTCGACCACCCGGTCGAGTGTCAGGGCTTCCAAAGAGCGCATGCGATCCTCTCCATCTGCGCGCCGCCGCTCGCGTCGGTTTCCTCGACGGCCCGCGGTCCCGCGTCCTGCGCACCCGCGGGCGAGCGAAGCGATCCGCGCGGTCGGCCGGACCTCACGCGCGCCGTTGGGCAACTCGACCGGCACGAAGGGGACTTGAAGTTCCCACAGTGACGCCGTGTTGTCTGTGACACGTCACACTGCCCAGGTGTGTGCTCCAGCATGCCTGCGCGGGTTTCGGCACGGGCCCGAACGTCGAGGGGGAGCGGCGGAGTGTGCGCGGGAGACGTCCGCCCGGCGCGCGAGAAGCGCCTGTGGCTCCTTACGCTCGTAGGGACAGGTTTCCCTCGGACCGCGTGCGACGCGGTCCCGGAGGTGACGGCCATGCGTGCCTCACTGATCCAGCTGTCCGTGGACTCGTCGGAATCCGCCGAGGAGCGCCGGCGCCGGGCGGCTTCGCTGGTCCGCGGCCGGACGGGAGACGACCTGGTGGTCCTGCCCGAGCTCTGGGCGGCTGGGGCGTGGTCGTACGACCGCTGGGAGCACGAGGCCGAGAGCCTGGACGGCCCGACCGCCGAGGCGATGTCGGCCGCGGCCCGGCGGGCCGGGGTGTGGCTCCACGCCGGATCGATCGTCGAGCGGGACAAGGACGGGACGCTGTACAACACCGCCCTTCTCCTGGACCGGAACGGCGACCTGTGCGGCCACTATCGCAAGATCCACCGGTACGGCTTCGACACCGGTGAGGCGACCTTGATGGGGGCCGGCGAGGACATCGTCACCGTGCGCACCGACGTCGGTGTCGTCGGCCTCGCCATCTGCTACGACCTGCGCTTCCCCGAACTCTTCCGGGGCCTGCTCGACGCGGGCGCGGAACTCGTCGTGGTGCCCGCCGCCTGGCCCGCGGCCCGTCTCGGCCACTGGCGGCTCCTCACGCGCACCCGGGCTCTCGAGGATCAGGTCTTTTTGCTGGCCTGCTGCGCGACCGGTGAGCACGGCGGCATGCGGCAGGGCGGACACAGCGTCGTCGCCGACCCCTGGGGGACCGTCCTGGGTGAGGCCGGCACGGCGGAGGAGGTGCTGACCGTGGACGCCGACCTGGCGGAGGTCGCCCGGATCCGCTCCGAGCTTCCCGTCCTGCTCGACCGGGTGCTGCCCCTGCGCGCCGGCGGCGGAGCGGGCGAATCGGGCGGATGAGGAACCCGGCGAGGCCGACCCGACGGGGCGCCGCAGGCCGGCGGTGCGACCCGAGAGACCCCGTTCACCGCGGCGCCGCGAGCAGCCGGCCGCTGATCAGGCCCCGGGCGGTGCCGACGGCGGCCGCCGACCAGGCGGCCACCAGCAGGACGTAGAGCGTGACGGCGAGGACGTCGAAGGCGGCCAGGCCGGTGTGCCGGGCCAGGCTCTCCGCACCGGTCGCGCAGGTGCCCACGGGGAACGTGAACGCCCACCACGTCATCGCGAAGCCCATGCCCCGGCGGCGGGCCCGGACGACCAGGGCGACGGCCAGCGCCAGCCACAGCAGCGCGAACCCCATGACGGGGACGCCGTAGAGGACGGCGAAGAAGGCGAAGCCCCGGTCGTACGGAGCGGACAGCGCGCCCGGAGCCACGTCGGCGAACTTGCCCGCCGCGGTCGTCGACTGGCCCAGCGGGCCGAGCACCAGGAACAGCGTCGGGGTCATCGCGAGGGGCAGCGGACCCGAGGTGACGAGCCGGGCGAACACCATCGGCAGCATCACGAGAACGGCCAGCAGGCTGAGCCCGAACAGCGCGACACAGCCGAGGAGCAGCGTCTCCCGGGGCTGCCCGGCCGGCAGATGCGGCACCAGCAGCGGGCCGAGGGCGGCCGACACCATGGGGGCGACGAGCGGCAGCAGCCACACCGGGGACGCCTGTCCGGGCTCGATGCGGTGGTGGACGACCATGAGGTACGGGACGGCCACCGCGGCGGCGAGCCCGAGCGCGGTACCGGCGGTGAACAGCACGGCGTCCACGGCGACCGCCGCCCCTGTTCCGATCCAGTCTGCGCCGACCACCAGGGTCCCGCCGCCGACGGCGAGCAGCGCCATCGCGAGACACCCGTAGAACGGGGCCGTCGCCGGGTCGAGGAGATGCGCGCGGGCCTGGTCGGGGTGGTGCCTCCAGTGCACGGCACGCGCGGCGAGCAGTGCCACCAGCATCGTGAGCGACAGCGCCCACACCACGGCGCAGGCCGTGCGCAGACCCGGCGGCTGGACCGGCAGTCCCGCGCCCGCCGTCGCCACGATCGCCGTCCCCATCACCGACGCGTACCAGTTCGGGCCGAGATGACGGACCGCGGCGACGGCCCGGTCCCGAGTGGCGCGGGGCGACCGTGCGGCGCGGACGGCGCCCGCCGGGTCGGAGGAGAAGGGCTGGGCTGCGGTGACCATGACCCCACGGTCGCGCGTGCCCGCGCCCCCCACCAGGGAGCTTGCGCCTATGAGGACATAAGCTGGGTTTATGAGTAGCAGTGCTGAGGAACGGGCCGGACTCGGTATCGCGCACCGGGTGCCCGATCTGGGCGCGCTGGAACTGCTGCTCGCGGTGGCGCGGCTCGGGAGCCTCGGGCGCGCCGCACGCGAGCTGGGGATCACCCAGCCGGCCGCCAGCAGCCGGATCCGCTCGATGGAACGCCAGCTCGGCGTGGCGCTCGTGGACCGTTCACCGCGCGGCTCCCGGCTCACCCACGAGGGAGCCCTCGTCACCGACTGGGCGCGCCGGGTGGTCGACGCGGCCGAGGCGTTCGACGCGGGGGCGCAGGCGCTGCGGGACCGGCGGGACTCGCGGCTGCGGGTGGCCGCGAGCATGACGATCGCCGAGTACCTGCTGCCCGGCTGGCTGATCGCCCTGCGCACGCAGCGGCCCGACACGGCGGTGTCGTTGCGCGCGGGGAACTCGGCCTCCGTCGCCGAACGGCTCCTCGCCGGGGAGGCGGACCTCGGATTCGTCGAGGGGCTCGCCGTACCGACCGGGCTCGACGCCACCGTCATCGCGCGGGACCGGCTGATCGTGGTCACGGCACCCGGGCATCCCTGGGCGCGCCGCCGCGCGCCGCTCGCCGCCGCCGAGCTGGCGGACACGCCGCTCATCCTCCGGGAGGAGGGGTCGGGGACGCGGCAGGTGCTCGACGCCGCGCTCGGGGGGCTCGCGCGTCCGCTGATCGAGCTGTCCTCCACCACCGCGGTGAAGGCGGCCGCCGTGAGTGGCGCGGGGCCGGCCGTGCTCAGCGAACTCGCCCTCGGGGAGGAGTTGTCCGGGCGGCGGCTGGTGAGTATCCCGCTCGCGGACGTCCGGCTGGCGCGTGACCTCCGCGCCGTCTGGCCCACCGGCCACCGGCCCACGGGCCCGGCCCGAGACCTGCTGTCCCTGACGCGGGGCGCGTAGGGGGCCAAGAACGGCGTGGCGGGCACCCGTTCAGCCCGCGGCCTCGATCAGCCCCCGCACCACCCGCAGGTCCTCGCCCATCTCCGGATGCCACTGGACCCCCAGGGCCCAGCCGGGGCGGGGGAGTTCGACCGCCTCCACGGTGCCGTCCGCGGCGTACGCGGAGACCACCAGGCCCTCCCCGAGGCGGTCCACCGCCTGATGGTGGTGGGTCGGGACCTCGCAGGGTTCCGGTACGAGAGCGCTGTACAACGTCCCCGCCACGGGTGTCACCTCGTGGTCACCGAAGACGCCGGGTTCCTTGACGTGCCCGTCGAGGTGCTGGACGAGCGTGCCGCCGAGGGCCACGTTCAGGAGCTGCTGGCCCCGGCAGATGCCCAGAAGAGGTGTGCCGGACTCCAACGCGGCCCGGATCAGGGCGAGTTCCCAGGCGTCCCGCTCATGGGCGGGCGGGCCCGTGCGCGGGGAGCGCTCGGCGCCGTACCGAGCGGGGTCGATGTCGGCGCCGCCCGCCACGACCACCCCGTCGAGCCGGGCGACCGTCTCGGCGGCCCGCGCCGGATCGTCCGGCGGCAGCATCGCGGCGAGTCCGCCCGCCCGCTGCACGAGCCGCGGATAGGCGGCCGGAAGCAGTGCCGCCTCCAGGTGCCACACGCCCCAGCGGGCCCCGGTCTCCAGATACGTACTCACACCGATCAGCGGCCTGCCCACGCGGTTCTCCCTCGGATCCGGGTCGCCACGACGCCCGTGGAAGTCGACGGACGTCGACGGAGTTCAATGGAACGGTCTCATACCTTTTGCCGGGAGGGGAGAGGGACGCGTGGACCTCGCGGCCCGCCCGCTCACGCCAGGAAGCCGCGCAGCAGCGCCGCCGTCCCCGCGCAGTGTTCGCGCGTCATCTCCCGCGCCCCGTCCGCGTCCCCGTCGAGGACCGCCTCGACGAGGGCCGTGTGCTGGCGCTGGGAGTGCTCCAGATTGCGGACCAGGAGCGGGATGCAGTCCAGCAGGTCGTTCACGGAGGCGCGGACGGCCGCGTAGCGGGCGGTGAGGGAGGGCGAGCCGCTCAGCTCCGCGAGCGTGAGGTGCAGCAGGGTGTCCGCCCGCCGGTAGTCGGCGAGCGGCGCGTCGGCGGTACGGGCGAGCGCGACGCGCAACCGGTCCGCCTGCTCGGCGCCGAGGCCGTGCGCCGCGCACAGTCCGGCCGCTCCCACCTCCAGGACCTCGCGGAAGCGCAGGACGTCCTCGATGTCGACCGAGGCGACCCGGCGGCGCAGCTCGTGCTCGTCCGGCGCCTCCGCCCGCGCCAGCACGAACGTGCCGCCGTACCGCCCGCGCCGCGACTCCACCAGGCCCTGGTCCTGCAGCACCTTCAGGACCTCGCGCAGGGTGACCCGGCTGATCCCGAGCCGCTCCGCCAGCTCCCGCTCGGCGGGCAGCCGTTCACCGCCCGGCACCAGACCCAGCCGGACGATCTGGAGGATCTGCTCCAGCGCCTCCTCGAAACCGTTGCCCGCCCGCACCGGCCGTAGCACCGGCGTCAGCCGGTCCTCCGGCCCACGGCCGGCTTCCGCCCCTGTCATCCGGTCGCGCCCCCTTCCCAAGCAATGGTTCTCGGCAATACCTTATGGCTCTCGGCTGACCCAAGGAGGCTTTTCCGGTGGCAGACCGCACACCCCCGCTCGCCGTCGAAGAACTGCGCGCTCTCGTGGCGGCCGGTGAGATCGACACCGTCGTCCTGGCCTTCCCCGACATGCAGGGCCGGCTCCAGGGCAAGCGCTTCGCCGCACCCTTCTTCCTCGACGAGGTCCTGGAACACGGCACCGAGGGCTGCAACTACCTCCTCGCCGTCGACACCGACATGAACACGGTCGACGGCTACGCCATGTCGTCCTGGGACCGGGGCTACGGCGACTTCGCCATGCACCCCGACCTCGGCACCCTGCGCCGCGTCCCGTGGAACGAGGGCACGGCCCTGCTCATCGCCGACCTCGCCTGGAACGACGGCTCCCCGGTGGTCGCCGCACCCCGGCAGATCCTGCGCCGCCAGCTCGACCGCCTCGCCGAACTCGGCTACACCGCCCAGGTCGGCACCGAGCTGGAGTTCATCGTCTTCAAGGACACCTACGAACACGCCTGGGACACCGGCTACCGCGGACTCACCCCGGCCAACCAGTACAACATCGACTACTCCGTCCTCGGCACCGGCCGTATCGAACCCCTGCTGCGCCGCATCCGCAACGAGATGCAGGCCGCCGGCCTCACCGTCGAGTCCGCCAAGGGCGAGTGCAACCCCGGCCAGCACGAGATCGCCTTCAAGTACGACGAGGCCCTCGTCACCTGCGACCAGCACGCCGTCTACAAGACGGGCGCCAAGGAGATCGCCAGCCAGGAAGGCGTCTCGCTCACCTTCATGGCGAAGTACAACGAGCGCGAGGGCAACTCCTGCCACATCCACCTCTCCCTCGCCGACGCGGACGGCACGAACGTGATGGCCGGCTCCGCCAGGGACCCCGGCGGCATGTCGGAGGTCATGCGCCACTTCCTCGCCGGACAACTGGCCGCGCTGCGCGACTTCTCGCTCCTGTACGCGCCCAACATCAACTCGTACAAGCGCTTCCAGCCCGGCTCCTTCGCGCCCACCGCCGTCGCCTGGGGGTACGACAACCGCACCTGCTCCCTGCGCGTGGTCGGCCACGGCCGGTCGATGCGCTTCGAGAACCGGCTGCCCGGCGGAGACGTCAACCCGCACCTGGCCGTCGCCGGACTCGTCGCGGCCGGCCTGTACGGGGTCGAACAGAAGCTGGAGCTGCCCGAGGCGTGCGCGGGCAACGCGTACACCTCCGCGTACGACCACGTCCCCACCACCCTGCGCGAGGCCGCCGAACTCTGGGAGAACAGCCCCATCGCCCGGGCCGCCTTCGGCGACGAGGTGGTCGCGCACTACCGCAACATGGCGCGCGTCGAACTGGAAGCCTTCGACGCCGCGGTGACCGACTGGGAGCTGCGCCGCTCCTTCGAACGCATGTGAGGACCCCCGTGCCGTACCCGTACACCTCACCCCCGTACGACCACGAGCTCCAGGTGCTGAACCCCGCCACCGAGGAGGTCCTCGCCACCGTCCCGGCCGCCTCCGTCCAGGACGTCGCCGACGCCGTCGCGCGGGCCACGACGGCACAGGCCCGCTGGGCCGCCCTCGCGCCGGGCGACCGTGCCCGGCTGCTGCGCCGCTTCGCGGCCGTCGTCGACGCGCATGTCGAGGAACTGGCCCTGCTGGAGGTCCGCGAGGCCGGCCACACCCTCGGCAACGCCCGCTGGGAGGCGGGCAACGTCCGCGACCTGCTCGACTACGCGGCCGGCGGGGTGGAGCGGCTGACCGGACGTCAGATCCCGGTCGCCGGCGGTCTCGACATCACCCTGCTCGAACCGCTCGGCGTCGTCGCGGTCATCGCGCCCTGGAACTTCCCGATGCCGATCGCCGCGTGGGGCACCGCACCCGCGCTCGCCGCCGGCAACGCCGTCATCCTGAAGCCCGCCGAGACCACTCCGCTCACCGCGCTGCGGCTCGCCGAACTCGCCCTGGAGGCAGGCCTGCCCGAGCACCTCTTCCAGGTGCTGCCGGGCGCCGGCCCCGTCGCGGGCGACGCGCTCGTCGAACACCCCGGCATCGCGAAGATCGTCTTCACCGGATCGGCGGCCGTGGGCAGGCAGGTGCTCGCGAAGGGGGCCGCCCTCCTCAAGCGCGTCACCCTCGAACTCGGCGGCAAGAGCCCCAACATCGTCTTCGCGGACGCCGACATCGAGGCCGCCGCGGCAGCCGCCCCCATGTCCTTCCTCGACAACTCCGGCCAGGACTGCTGCGCCCGCACCCGCATCCTCGTCCAGCGCTCCGTCCACGACCGCTTCCTCGAACTCCTCGCCCCCGCCGTCGAGTCCGTCGTCGTCGGCGACCCCGGCGACGAGCGGACCCAGATGGGCCCGCTGATCTCCAGGGTCCAGCTGGAGCGCGTACGGTCCTACGTCGACGCCGACGCGCCCGGCATCCGCGGCAAGGCCCCCGGCGGGCCGGGTTTCTGGTTCGCGCCCACCGTTCTCACCGGAGTCGAGGCCCACGCGCGCGTGGCCGTCGAGGAGGTCTTCGGGCCCGTCGCCGTGGTGCTGCCGTTCGAGGACGAGGCCGACGCCGTGCGGCTCGCGAACGCCACCGACTACGGCCTGTCCGGCTCCATCTGGACCCGTGACGTCGGCCGCGCGCTGCGCGTCTCCCAGGCCGTCCGCGCGGGCAACCTGTCCGTCAACTCCCACTCCAGCGTCCGCTATTCGACCCCCTTCGGCGGCTTCAAGCAGTCGGGGATCGGCCGCGAGCTCGGCCCGGACGCCCTCACCGCCTTCACCGAGACCAAGAACGTCTTCATCAGCACGGAGGGCCCCGCACTGTGACCGAAGCGACCGAAGCGAACATCTGCCGCCGGCTGGTCGGCCGTACCGCAGTCATCACCGGCGCCGGCAGCGGCATCGGCCTCGCCACCGCCCGCCGTCTCTCCTCCGAGGGCGCCCGGGTGGTCTGCGGCGACATCGACGAGCGCAGCGGCAAGGCGGTGGCCGAGCAGGTCGGCGGGACCTTCGTCCAGGTCGACGTCACCGACCCCGAACAGGTCGAGGCGCTCTTCAGGACCGCGTACGACACCTATGGATCCGTCGACATCGCCTTCAACAACGCGGGCATCTCGCCGCCCGACGACGACTCCATCCTGGACACCGGCCTGGAGGCGTGGAAGCGCGTCCAGGACGTCAACCTCACCTCCGTCTACCTGTGCTGCAAGGCCGCCATCCCCTACATGCGCCGCCAGGGTCGGGGCTCCATCATCAACACCGCGTCCTTCGTGGCCCGGATGGGCGCGGCGACCTCGCAGATCTCGTACACGGCTTCCAAGGGCGGCGTCCTCGCCATGTCCCGCGAACTGGGCGTCCAGTTCGCCCGGGAGGGCATCCGGGTCAACGCGCTGTGCCCCGGCCCGGTCAACACCCCGCTCCTCCAGGAGCTGTTCGCCAAGGACCCCGAGCGTGCCGCGCGCCGTCTGGTGCACATCCCGGTCGGACGATTCGCCGAGGCGGACGAGATCGCGGCGGCCGTCGCCTTCCTCGCCAGCGACGACTCCTCCTTCGTGAACGCCACCGACTTCCTGGTGGACGGCGGCATCTCGGGCGCGTACGTCACGCCTCTGTAGGCCTTCGCCGGGTACGGTCCACAGGTCATGCGACACCGACAGAACCGACGAAACCCGCGCATTCTCGCGTGGACCCTGGCCGCGGCCGCCCTCCTGGCGGCCGCGCCGCCCGCCGTGACGTCCGCGGCCCCCAACTGCCCTCGACTGTCCGGGGGTTGGTACGGAGACAACCGCGCCCACCTGCAGGACGTCATCGACGTCCGCGGCACCTGCGCGGGCGGTACGGGCAACGGCCGGCGGCCGGTCGCCGCCTTCGACTGGGACAACACGGTCACCAAGAACGACGTCACCGACGCCACCATCTCCTGGGCCCTGCGGCACGACAGGATCCTGCGCCCGGCACGCTGGAAGGCCACCAGCGCCTGGCTCACCGACGCGGCCGACCGGGCGCTCACCACGGCCTGCGGCACCGGTGTCCCGGTCGGCACACCCCTGCCGACCGCCACGAACCCCCGCTGCACGGACGAGATCCTCGAGATCCGCGAGGCCGGGCGCACCATGAGCGGCGCCGCCGCCTTCGCCGGCCGGTGGAACCACCGGCGCACCGTCCCCCAGTACGCCTGGGTGCCCCAGCTGTTCGCCGGACACACCCCCGCCGAACTCTCCTCGTACGCCCGGCACGCCCGCGCCGAGGCCCTCGCGGCACCCGTCGGCTCGACCCGCACGCTCGGCACCCACACCGTCCCCGCGTACGTCCGCTACTACTCCCAGCAGCGTGACCTCATCCGCACCCTCCACCGCGCCGGATTCGACGTCTACATCGTCTCGGCCGGCTCCGAACCCGTCACCGAGGTCTGGTCGCGCGGCGTCGGCGTCGACGCCGCGCACACCATCGCGATCCGCTCCGTCCTCGACCGGCGCGGCCGGATCACCACCCGCAACCAGGGCTGCGGCGACGTCCCCGCGAACCGCGGCGCGGCCATCCCGTACATCGACGGCAAGCGCTGCTGGATCAACCAGGAGATCTACGGCGTGCGAGGCGCGGCGGCCTGGCAGCGGCAGGACGCCCGCCACAGGACCGCGATCGCGGGCGGCGACGCCGACACCGACGTCACCTTCGTCGCGGACGCCACGGGCGCGCACCTCGTCATCAACCGCAACAAGAACGAACTCATGTGCCGGGCGTACGACGACGCCGACGGCCGCTGGGTGATCAACCCGATGTTCATCGAGCCGCTGCCCCGCAAGCAGGGCCTCTACCCGTGCTCCACGAGCGCCTACACCGCCCCCGACGGCACCCTCGGACCGCTCCGCAGGCCGGACGGCTCGATCGTGCCGGACCTCGCCGACACCGTGTACTGAGGGTCGCGGCACGTCCTAGAGTGCCGGGATGAGCATGACGCCACCTCCCGGCTGGTACCGCGACCCCTCGTACCCGCTCGTCGAGCGCTGGTGGGACGGGACCGCCTGGACCGAGCACCGGCGTCCGCCCGAGACCGTCCGACAGCCGCTCCCGGCGCGGCCGGAGACCCGCCCGCCCGGGGGCGCCTCCGGCCGCGCCAAGGCCGTCGCGCTCGGCGCCGCCGCCGTCGTCCTCGTCGCCGCGATCGTCACCGGCGCCGTCCTGCTGCGCCTCGGCCACGGCGACGGAGAGACCGCCGCGCAGACCACCCCGGCGGTCGCGTCCCCCGCGGACACCGACGGGCCCACGCCCACACCGTCCGGACCCTCGCCCTCGGCCGGCGACCCGTCCGTCGTCGTGGACCAGCTCAACGGCATCACCCTGCCGTTGCGGACGGGGTGGACCCGGCCGAAGTACGTCGCCGACCACGACGTGGTGATGACCACCCCGGGCACCTACGACTGTCCGGGCGACCCCGGCCTGTGCCGGCACGGCCAGGTCAGCTCGCGGACGGCCACGGCCACCGACGTGACCTCCCCGAAGACCCTCGCACAGGGCGACATCAAGGACGCGATGGACAGCGTCTACGACCGTGACCTGCTCGGCAGCCGGCCCTTCCGGGGCGTCACCTCGCACACCCTGGTCAAGGCGGGCTCGGTCGCCGTCGCGGGGCGCGCCGGGTACTTCGTGCGCTGGAAGGTCAAGACCGGTGTGGGGCCCGGGGGTTACGTCGAGTCGCTGGCCTTCCCGTCCAGCGTCGGCACGCAGGCCCTGGTCATCGTCCGGTTCGCCTTCGACGCGGGCGCGGACGGGCCGCCGCTGTCCGACATGGACCGGATCACCCGGGGGATCCGGTCCGTCGGCGGCACGGACGCGGGCGGCGGGGTGGGCAGCAGCATCGGCCCGTCGAACTGAGCGGGCGGCTCAGAGGAACGTGTGCCCCTCACCCCGGTAGGTCGGCACGGCAGCCGTCACCGTGTCGCCCTCGACCAGGTGCAGCGTGTCGAACCGTTCGCACAGTTCACCGGCCTTGGCGTGCCGGAACCACACCTTGTCGCCGATGAGCAGATCGTCCGCCGGGGATCCGAGCAGCGGGGTCTGCACCTCGCCCGGGCCCTCCTGCGGGTCGTACGCCAGCCCCTCCGGGAGGTGGGGGACCGGCAACCGGTCGGGGCCCGCCGCACCGGACGCCGGATAGCCGCCGCCCAGCACCGTCACGATCCCGACACCCGGCCGCCGCACGACCGGCTGGGCGAACAGCGCGGCCGGACGGCCGCTGAACGAGGTGTAGTTGTCGAAGAGCCGCGGCACGTAGAGTCCCGACCCCGCCGCGATCTCGGTGACCGCGTCCTCGGCAGCCGTGTGCTGGACGCTGCCGGTGCCACCGCCGTTGACGAACTCCAGGTCGGGCTCCACGGCCCGTACCGCGCGGACCACCTCCGCGCGCCGCTGGACCAGCTCCTTGCGGGCCGTGGCCTGCATCAGCCGCACCGCCCGCGACCGCAGCGGCCGCCCCGCGACGGAGTCGCCGACACCCGCGATGTGCCCTTCGTAGGCCATGATCCCCACGAGCTTGAACCCCGGTGCGCGCTTGATCGCCCGGGCCAGGTCCGCGACCTGGGCGGGGGAGTGCAGCGGTGAGCGCAGCGCCCCGACCCTGACCCGGCCCCCGAACAGCTTCAGCGCGGTGTCCAACTCCAGGCAGACACGTACCACTTCGGTGCCGCCCTGCCGGGCCTCGTCGATGAGCCGCAGCTGTGCCGGGTCGTCGACCATGACGGTCACCGCGGCGGCGAGCTTGGGGTCGGAGGTCAGCTCGGCGTAGCCCTTGCGGTCGGCCGACGGGTAGGCGAGCAGGACGTCCTCGAAACCCGACCTGGCCAGCCACAGCGACTCGGCGAGGGTGAAGGACATGATCCCCGCGAAGCCGTCCCGGTCCAGGACGCGTTCCAGGAGGGCGCGGCAGCGCACGGACTTGCTGGCGACCCGGATCGGCTTGCCGCCGGCCCTGCGGACGAGATCGTCCGCGTTCGCGTCGAAGGCCTCCAGGTCCACGATCGCGACGGGTGCGTCGAGGTGAGCGGTGGCCCGGTCGTAGCGGGCCCTGTCGGCGGCACGGGCAGTCATGCACGCAGCCTGCCAGACTCGATTACCGCAGGGTAGGGGGACGTTCCGGGCAGATGCCCCGGGGCTTCGGACTGGTTCCCTCCGGACGCGCGTCAACCCGTAGAGTGACGCGGACGCGGGGAGGAACGACCTCGCCCCGACGGGCCCTGCCCGGGGTGACGGTCCACCGGTACGGGTATGCGTGCTCGTGGCGGGCCCCTTCCGCGAAGGAACGGCCCGGATGGACTCCGCGAGGGCCGGCAGCCCGGTACGAGGAAACGGGGGGTGCATGAGCACGGAAGCGCGCCGCGCCGCCCCTCCGCCGCGTCCCTCCGGCCCACCGTCGTCCGAGCACCCGCCGCACCCGGAAGCTGGCCCGGAGCCCACGGACACTCCGGCACCCGCCGGGACGCAGGCGCCCCCGCAGTCCTCGCCCCCCGCTCCGTACGCGCCTCCCTCGACGACACCCCCCGCGCCCCCCTACGCACCGCCTTCGTCGTTCTCCGGGCCTCCTTACGCACCGCCTTCGGGACCCGCCGTACCCGCGCAGGCCTCGCCCTCGTCCGGCTTCCCGCCGGTCCCGCAGCGCCCGGCGACCCCGCCCGCTCCGGTGACCCCGCCGGACGTGACGTCCCCGCCGATGCCGGCCGGCCCGCCGCCCGTCCCCGGTACCCGGGGTCCTGAGGCACCGCCGGTTCCGACGTCCCCGCCCGGCCCCTCGACACCGCCGCGCCCGGAACGGCTTCCGGCGGGCGGCGAGGCATGGGAGTCCGAGCGCAGTTCGCCGTCGACCGGGGGCACGGCGTCCGGACGCGGCTACGCGCCTCCGATCGAGGGGGAGTCATGGTCCGACGAACCCCCTCCCCGGCAAGCGAAGGAACGGTCCACCGTCCACCCCTCCTCCGCCGGGCGGGGCGCCGCACCCCGAACGCCCTCCGTCCCGGAGCAGGGCGCCGAGCCCCGCCGTCCGTCGTCGCCGGACGACGACTCCGCGCCCCGGGATCTCTACTCGTCCGGCGGGAACGCCGACTTCGGGAACCCTTCGGCCCCGGGCCAGGGGGCGACCTCCCGCAACGCGTCGGCCCCCGGCCGGGGCGCGGTATCCGGCGACTCCTCGTCGGCCGGCCGGAGCGTCGACTCCGCGACGCCGCCGGCCCGGGGCCAGTCCACGACATCGGGCCATCCTTCGTCCCCCGGTCAGGGCGCGTCATCGAGGAACTCGTCTTCTCCCGGCCGGGACACCGAGGCCCGCCGTCCGTCGTCGCCGGACGACAACTCCGCACCCCGGGACCTCTCCTCGACGGGCCGGAACGCCGACTTCGGGAACCCTTCGGCCCCGGGCCGGGGGGCGACGTCCCGCAACGCGTCGGCCCCCGGCCGGGGCGCGGTATCCGGCGACTCCCCGTCAGCCGGCTGGAGTGTCGACTCGGGGAAGCCGTCGGCCCGGGGCCAGTCCGCGACGTCGGGCCATCCTTCGTCCCCCGGTCAGGGCGAGGCATCGAGGAACTCGTCTTCTCCCGGCCGGGACACCGAGGCCCGCCGTCCGTCGTCGCCGGACTTCTCCTCGTCCCGCGGGAACGCCGACTTCGGGAACCCTTCGGCCCCGGGCCAGGGGGCGACGTCCCGCAACGCGTCGGCCCCCGGTCAGGGCGCCGCGTCCCGGTCGCGGCAGGACGTGCCGTACCCCGGTGCGGGGATCCCGCCCCGTCCCGCCGGCCCGCCCCAGGGTGCGGATTCGTCCGTGCCGTCACAGGCCGGGAGCCCGCGCCCGACGGCGGAACAGGCCGCTCCGGAGCGTCCGCAGGAGCGGTACGGGCGGGAGTCCGGCACGGATCGCGAGGTGTCCCCGGCGTCCGGGCAGGAGTCCCCGCGTTTCCCGCGGCTGCGTCCGGGGGCGATGACCCCGCCGCCGCCCGCGGCCACCGCACGCTTCCCGGACACGCCCCCCGCCACCGAGGACTCCCCGCGCGGCGGCCGGGTGCCGCACCCGGCCGAGCCGTCGCGGGCCGGAGCTCCAGGGCGTCCCGCCGCTCCCGGTGAGCGGCCCGCGGAGACGACCCGACGGCTGCGACCCATCCGTACGGAGAATCCCCCCGCCCCCGCCGCGGACCCGCTCCCCCCGCAGCCGCCGACCCCGGCCCCTCCTGGCGGAGCCCCGGGCGCGGAGCGCCCCTTCGTGTCGTTCGCCGAGCCCGAGACCTACGGGGACGCCCCCGCACCGGCCCGTCCGTTCTTCGGGCGGCCCCGGACGCGCAACGCCGCCGCCGCGGCCTGTGTCGTCCTCGGACTCGGCCTCATCGGCGGTGCCGTGACGGGGAGTTGGCTCACCGGCGACGACACGGACGCCCCCGGATCGCGCGGCGCCTTCGCCGCGGCCGGAGAACTCTGGCACAGCGTCCCCGTGGACCAGCTCTTCCCGCCGACCGTGCGGGGCGACGGAGCGGGCCCCGGCGGCTCCGACCGCGTCTGGACACGGATCGCCGTCGCCCCGGACACCGGCTGCGCGAACGCCTTCGACCCGCTGCTGCGCAAGGCCCTCGCCCCCGTCGGCTGCCTGCGCCTGCTGCGCGCCACCTACGTGGACGCGACCCTGAGCCACGTCACCACCGTCGGCCTGCTGTTCACCAAGGCGGACGCGGCGGCGATGACCGCGCTGAAGGCCCGCTTCGGCAAGGAGGGCCTGGACCGGCGCACCGACCTGATGCCCCGGACCTACCCGGCCAAGGGCACCCCGGCCGAGGACTTCGGCGCCGCCCAGCGTGCGTCCTGGACCGAGTCGGTCCTCACGGACGCCCCGGTCGTCGTGTTCGCCGTCTCCGGGTTCGCCGACGGACGTACGGTCACCGCACCGCAGCCCGCCGCCGACGCCATGAAGCCCGAGGCGACGACCGCCCCGGCCCAGGCCGGACTCGGCCACGAGGCACAGGGGCTGGCCGACCGGGTGGAGCGGAGCCTCCGCAAGACCGTCACCCCGGCCACGGAGAAGCCGTCATGAACCGCGAGACCGTTCCCGTCCACGCCGCCTCCGCCGCCCCCGCACGGATCGCCGCCGGCCGGGCCCGCCGTTTCCGCGCCCCGGCAGTCCGTGGTCCCGGGCTCTCCCGCCGGTCCGCCGCGCTCAGCGTCCTGCTCGCCGCCTCCCTCGCCCTGGTGCCCACGGCCGCCGCCCACGCCGACGGCATACGGGCCCAGCAGTGGGGCCTCGACGCGATGCACACACAGCAGGCGTGGCGGACGACCAAGGGCAAGGGCATCACCGTCGCGGTCCTCGACACCGGCGTCGACGCCCGGCACCCGGACCTCAGCGGCAGCGTCCTCACCGGCAAGGACATGGTCGGTTTCGGCGCGAGCCGGGGCGACCGGGCCTGGGCACGGCACGGCACCGCCATGGCGGGCATCATCGCCGGTCACGGCCACGGAGCCGGTGACGCCGACGGAGTCATGGGCATTGCGCCCGAGGCCAGGATCCTGCCCGTCCGCGTCATCCTCGAAGACGCCGACCCGGCCCGCTCCAAGGCCCGCACCACCCGGGGCAACGCGCTCGCCGAGGGCATCCGCTGGGCCACCGACCACGGCGCCGACGTCATCAACCTCTCCCTCGGCGACGACTCCAAGTCCGCGCACCCCGAACCCGCCGAGGACGAAGCCGTCCAGTACGCGCTGAGGAAGGGCGTCGCCGTCGTGGCCTCCGCCGGGAACGGCGGCGAGAAGGGGGACCACATCTCCTACCCGGCCGCGTACCCCGGGGTGATCGCCGCGACCGCCGTCGACCGCTACGGAACACGCGCCTCGTTCTCCACCCGCCGCTGGTACGCCACTGTCAGCGCCCCGGGCGTCGACGTCGTCATCGCCGACCCGGACGACCGGTACTACGAAGGCTGGGGCACCAGCGCCGCGTCCGCGTTCGTCTCCGGCGCCGTCGCGCTCATCCGGGCCGCCCACCCGGGCCTCGCCCCGGCGCAGATCAAGCAGCTCCTGGAGGACACCGCGCGCAACGTGCCCTCGGGAGGCCGTGACGACGCGCGCGGCTTCGGCTTCATCGACCCGGCCGCGGCCATCGAGGCAGGCGGGCGGCTCAAGCCCGAAGGCCTCACCTCGGCCGCGTACGGCCGGAAGTACTTCGGTCCCGGACCCGACACCTCGGACGACGACGGCGGACCGGCCGACTGGGCCGGCCCGCTCGCGGGCGCCCTCGGCCTCGCCCTGCTGGCGGCGGCCGTGGTCGTGTGGCGCGGACGCAAGGGCGCGCTCCCGTTCGGCCGGCGGTAGAGCGGCTCTATCAGCGGCCGCGGGCCCGCCCGCGGCGCTGCCCGCCGCTCACTTCTCCCCGGAGTCCTGGAAGGCGGCCATCGCCGCCTTGGACGCCGCCTCCACCAGCGAGATCCCCTCGGCCTGCGTGGAGTTGCCGTCCGACAGCACCGCCACGAGGTAGTCGTGGCCGTCGACGGTCACGCGCCCGACGCTGTTGATGTCCCACAGGCCGGTCGCGGTCCGTGGCAACCACCCGTTCTTCAGGGCCCACCGCGTGCCGTCCGCCGCGGCCGACACCCCCCACCGCTGACCGGTCGCTATCTTCCCCATGAGCCCCTGGAGATAGTCCCGGGAGGCCGAGCCGAGTTCCGAGTCGTCCCCGAACACCTGCTGCAACAGGGTCAGTTGATCGCCTGCCGTGGTCTGTGTCAGCCCCCACAGCTCGCCGTCGCCGCCCTTCGTCCCGGTCAGCCCGAAGCGCTTGTTCGCGGCGTCGAGGCCGTCCGCCCGGCCGATCGCGGCCCACAGCGCGGACGCCGAGGCGTTGTCGCTGTTCTCGATCATCGTGGTGGCGTAGGCCTTCTCCTGGACGGTGAGGTGCCGGTCCGCGTCCTGCGCCCGCAGCAGCAGCGCGGCCAGGATGTCCACCTTGACGATGCTCGCGGTGTCGAAGGTGCCGTCGCCGTATCCGGCGCTCTCGCCGGAGCCGAGGTCGAGGACGGCGACCGACACCTTCGCGCCGTCCGCCACCGTCACCGACTTCATCGCTTTCTTCATCGCCTTCGCGAGCAGCGCGTCCCGGTCCACCGACGGCTCCGCCACGGGTTCCACCGACGCCTCCTCACCGGCCGACGACGACGCCGAGGGGAGTGCCGACGCCGAGGACGCCGACGATACGAGGCCCTTGCCGTCGTGCGCATGCGCCTGCACGTACACGGTCCCGGCTCCGGTGACGCCGACCAGTACGGCGGAGGCCACCGCGGTGCAGAGGAGCGAGGTGCGCCGGACGGGCCGGGCGCGGCGTCCGCGGGATCTGTGACGGTCCATGCCGCGATGCTGGACGGCCCGACTGTGCGCCCGGTTAGACGCGTGTTAGAGCTGTGTCAGCGAAGACTGAGAAACCCGTGAATCCGGTCACCGCCGGGTTTCGAGGCCCGCACAACCGCAACAGCATCCCCCCGATAGGGTCAGGGACCGTGGCGAACAAGAACATTCCCGACTCCGGCTTCCCCGACGACGACGGCTCCGCCGATCCCCGGCTGAGCGCGGCGCTCGCCGCCTGGTCGGCGGACCGTACCGCCGTGCCGCCGGTCCTGGAGGCCCTGAAGGACGCCCGGCTGCTCGTGCCGGTGGTGGCGGTCCTCGGCGAGGTCGAGGAGGACGAGAACGGTCTGCGCCACGAGAAGACCAGTGACATGGCGGTGCCCACCCTCAAGGCGGGGGACCGTACGGCGCTGCCCGCCTTCACGTCCACGGACTCGCTGGCCCGCTGGGACCCCGCGGCCCGCCCCGTCGCCGTACCCCTGCGTCAGGTGCTGGAGGCCGCGGCGCACGAGAAGGCCGACACGATCGTGCTGGACCTGGCCGGGCCCGTCGCCTTCCAGCTGACCGGCTCCGCCCTGCTCGCGCTCGCCGAGGGCCGTACGACCGCCGAACCGCTGGCCGATCCCGCCGTCGTCGAGGCGGTACGCGCCGCGGTCGCCGCCGAGCCCCGGGTGGTCCGCGCCCATCTCGGCCCCGGCGGGGCCGACGGCACCCTCGCCCTGGTGCTCGACCCTTCGGCCGCCCCCGCTGAGGCCGCCCGTGCGGTCGCCGAGCGACTCGCGGCCGACGAGACACTGAGGGCCCGCCTGGTCCGCGGCCTCGACCTGGCACTCCTGCCGGCCGGGGCGACACCACCGGGCGAGCCCCTGTACGTGCGCCGCTGAGCGGGACGGGTCAGCCGTAGACCGGCCCGGTGTACTTCTCGCCCGGGCCCTGGCCCGGCTCGTCCGGGACGAGGGAGGCCTCGCGGAAGGCGAGCTGGAGCGACTTCAGGCCGTCGCGCAGCGGGGCCGCGTGGAACGAGCTGATCTCGGTGGTGCTCGCGTCGAGGAGTCCGGCGAGCGCGGTGACGAGCTTGCGGGCCTCGTCCAGGTCCTTGTGCTCGTCGCCCTCCTCGGTGAGACCGAGCTTCACCGCGGCGGCGCTCATCAGGTTGACGGCGACCGTCACGATGACCTCGACCGCGGGGACCTCGGCGATGTCGCGGGTCATGGTGTCGAAGTCGGGGTTCTGGGGAGGGGTGTCACTCATGCCTCCCACGATAGGCCCCGGCGTGTACGCCCCCGCCCGCGGGAGTGTTCCCCCCGGGTGCGGGACGGCCGGGAGGCCGCCGGTTAGCGCGTGCCCGGCGGAACTGCTAACCTTGTGTAACGACCGGCCGGAGACGTATGCGCTTCGGCCCACAAGTGGAGGCTCCGATCTCCCACCTGACTGTCCTCCGGGACGGCGGGTCACCCGGTCAGGCGGCCGCCACCGTTCCGTACGGACGGTGGAGTCGCCCGAATGCGCGCCCCGCGGTTGACGCGGCGGTGTTCCGGTAGTCCTTGGAGCCCCGCCTGTGTCCCGTCCGGGGCATTTTTCATGTCCCACGACGGTTGGTCCACGTGTCATCAGAGACATACGCGGCTGTCCGCCAGACCGCCGTGTGGTGCAACCGAGGAGGATCCATCAGCACCGAGCCCCGCATCAACGACCGGATTCGTGTTCCCGAAGTACGACTTGTCGGTCCCAGCGGCGAGCAGGTCGGGATTGTTCCGCTTGCCAAGGCCCTTGAGCTCGCTCAGGAGTACGACCTCGACCTGGTCGAGGTGGCGGCGAGCGCACGTCCGCCCGTGTGCAAGCTCATGGACTACGGCAAGTTCAAGTACGAATCGGCCATGAAGGCCCGTGAGGCGCGCAAGAACCAGGCGCACACGGTCATCAAGGAGATGAAGCTCCGGCCGAAGATCGACCCGCACGACTATGACACGAAGAAGGGTCACGTCGTCCGGTTCCTCAAGCAGGGCGACAAGGTCAAGATCACGATCATGTTCCGTGGTCGCGAGCAGTCCCGGCCGGAGCTCGGCTACCGACTGCTGCAGCGGCTCGCCACGGACGTGGAGGACCTCGGGTTCATCGAGTCGAACCCGAAGCAGGACGGCCGAAACATGATCATGGTTCTCGGTCCGCACAAGAAGAAGACCGAGGCGATGGCCGAGGCCCGTGAGGCCCAGGCGGCTCGCAAGGCCGACGCGAAGGCCAACCCCGGCCGTTCGCAGAACGCCGCCGAGGGTGAGCTGGACGAGGGCGAGATCGCCGAGGGCGAGATCACCGAGGCCGAGTCCACCGAGGCCGAGTCCACCGAGGCTCCGGCCGAGGCATCCGCCGAGGCCTGATCCCAGGGTTCACGCCCCGGGATGTCAATCGATACATATGACGTTCCACCGTGCCCGGTCATGCCGACCGGGCACCGGAGCGCCACTGACGAGGAGAGAACGGCGCTATGCCGAAGAACAAGTCGCACAGCGGTGCCAGCAAGCGCTTCAAGATCACCGGCTCCGGCAAGGTGCTCCGTGAGCGCGCCGGCAAGCGCCACCTGCTCGAGCACAAGTCGTCCCGCGTGACCCGTCGTCTCACCGGCACCGCCGAGATGGCCCCGGGCGACGCCAAGAAGATCAAGAAGCTTCTCGGCAAGTGACGTACCGGCGCCCAGGCGCCGTACGTCAGGACCGGGACCCCATCGAATTCGGGCCGTGTGAGTCCCACCACGGCCCCGCTACAAGGAGTTAACAAGTGGCACGCGTCAAGCGGGCAGTCAACGCCCACAAGAAGCGCCGGGCAATCCTCGAGGCGGCCTCCGGCTACCGCGGTCAGCGTTCGCGCCTGTACCGCAAGGCCAAGGAGCAGGTCACCCACTCGCTGGTCTACAACTACAACGACCGCAAGAAGCGCAAGGGCGACTTCCGTCGGCTGTGGATCCAGCGCATCAACGCTGCGGCCCGCCAGAACGGCATGACGTACAACCGCCTCATCCAGGGTCTGAACGCCGCCAACATCGAGGTGGACCGCAAGATCCTCGCCGAGCTGGCCGTCAACGACGCCAACGCGTTCGCCGCGCTCGTCGAGGTCGCGCAGAAGGCCCTCCCGTCGGACGTCAACGCGCCGAAGGCCGCCTGACACCGACGCCGGCCTCGCCGGATGTCACCGGACCCGCAGGTTTTCGCCTGCGGGTCCGTCGTGTTCCCTGCGGCAGCAACTCCCCCTGCAACGTGAAGGTGACCCCATGCCCCCCGCCGCCCCCGAGCTGATCTCCCCGCGCTCGCCGCGTGTCGTCGCCGCCCGCCGGCTCGCCAGGCGGAACTTCCGGGGCAAGGAGCGGCTCTTCCTCGCCGAGGGGCCGCAGGCCGTACGGGAGGCCGCCGCGCACCGCACCTCCGGCACCGCCACCCTCGTCGAACTGTTCGCCACCGTCGAGGCGGCCGAGAGGTACGCCGACATCGTCGGCGCCGCCCGCGACGCCGGCGCCCGCGTGCACCTCGCCGAGGAGGAGGTCATCGCCGACATCTCCACCACGGTCACCCCGCAGGGCCTCGTCGGGATCTGCCGCTTCCTCGACACCCCCTTCGAGGACGTCCTCAAGGCCCGGCCCCGCCTCGTCGCCGTGCTCGCGCACGTCCGCGACCCCGGGAACGCGGGCACCGTCCTGCGCTGCGCCGACGCCGCGGGCGCCGAGGCCGTCGTGCTCACCGACGCCTCCGTCGACCTCTACAACCCCAAGGCCGTCCGCGCCTCCGTGGGGTCCCTGTTCCATCTGCCCGTCGCCGTCGGCGTCCCCGTCGAACAGGCCGTCGCGGGCCTGAAGGATGCGGGCGTCCGGATCGTCGCCGCCGACGGAGCGGGCGACGACGACCTCGACGACGAGCTCGACAAGGGGACCATGGGCGGACCCACCGCCTGGGTGTTCGGCAACGAGGCCTGGGGGCTCCCCGAGGAGACCCGGGCGCTGGCCGACGCCGTCGTGCGCGTCCCGATCCACGGAAAGGCCGAGAGTCTGAACCTCGCCACCGCCGCGGCCGTATGTCTCTACGCGTCGGCCCGTGCACAGCGAGCCTCCACAGGGTGCCGCTCCGTCACCGACAGCTAGTAGGGTGACGGGCTCGGGGGCCCTCTGCGCCAGACGAGAGGTGGGGTACGGGGATGAGTGTCGGCACGGGCGGTGCGCACAGCGCGCTGCGAGCACGCGACGTGCGCGGCACCCCCGCGTCCCGGCCGGATGACGGCGCCGACCCGAAGGCCGGCACCGGCGTCGACCCCGACGACCTGCCCGACGGACTCGTCGTCGCCGACGAGCACGGCCGCGTGATCTGCTTCAACGCCGCCGCCGCGCGGATCACCGCCGTCCCCGCCGACCGGGCCCTCGGCCGCCGTCTGGAGACGGCACTGCCCCTGGAGGACCTGGAGGGCCGCCGGTGGTGGCAGCTGACCGACCCCTACGGCGGCCTCGCCATCCGCAACGGCCAGCCCGAGCGCAACCTGCTGCTCCCCGGCGGCCGTGAGGTCCTGGTCGCCGCCCGCTACGTACGGACCCGGCCCACCGGACCCGTCCGCCGCGTCGTCGTCTCGCTGCGCGACACCGAGGCCCGCCGCCGCACCGAGCGCAGCCACGCGGAGCTGATCGCCACGGTCGCCCACGAACTGCGCTCGCCGCTCACCTCCGTCAAGGGCTTCACCGCGACCCTGCTCGCCAAGTGGGAACGCTTCACGGACGACCAGAAGAAGCTGATGCTGGAGACCGTCGACGCCGACGCCAACCGCGTCACGCGGCTCATCGCCGAACTCCTCGACATCTCCCGCATCGACTCCGGACGCCTCGAGCTGCGCCGCCAGCCCGTCGACATGGGTGTCGCCGTCGGCCGCCACATCCAGGCGTACGTCGCCTCAGGCCAGCCCGCCGACCGTTTCCTGCTGCGCATCGAGCAGCCGCTGCCCGACTTGTGGGCCGACCCCGACAAGGTCGACCAGGTGCTGAGCAACCTGATCGAAAATGCGGTGCGGCACGGCGAGGGAACCGTCACCATTGACGTGGCGCCCTCGGCCTCCCCGCGTGAGCGGGCGGACGAGGAGGGCCCGGCGAGTGCCGTCACGTCGGTCACCGTGAGCGACGAGGGCACCGGAATCCCGGAGGAGTCCATGAACCGCGTCTTCACCCGCTTCTGGCGGGGCAGCAAGCGCGGTGGCACCGGCCTCGGGCTCTACATCGTCAAGGGCATCGTCGAAGCCCACGGCGGCACGATCACGGTCGGCCGCGCCCCCGGCGGGGGAGCCGAGTTCCGATTTACGTTGCCCGTCGGCACCCCGGCGTATCTCCTCTGACGCCGCGGCGGACCCCACGGGCTCATCCGCACGGGAGCACCGCGAGGACGCCCAGTCCTGGGCAGGCCCCCACCCCCGTTAGACTCGGCCTTTGGCACCTTTGCGTCCTCTCATCTGCGGACGATTCGTCTCCGAGTCGGTGACGGGGACCCTCAGCCAGCCAACCGGAAGCACGGGAAGAGATGTCGGCACCTAATAAGTCGTACGACCCTGTAGAGGTCGAGGCCTTGAAACCGGAAGAGATCGAGCGCATGCGGGACGAGGCGCTCGCCGCCTTCGCGGCCGCCGGCGACCTCGACGCGCTCCAGGAGGCCAAGGTCGCCCACACCGGCGGCACCTCTCCGCTGGCCCTCGCCAACCGCGAGATCGGCGCACTGCCCCCGCAGGCCAAGGCCGCGGCCGGCAAGCTCGTCGGACAGGCCCGGGGCGCCGTGAACAAGGCCCTCGCCGCCCGCCAGGCCGAGCTGGAGGCCGAGCGCGACGCGCGCGTACTGGTCGAGGAGGCGGTGGACGTCACGCTGCCGTACGACCGTGTACCCGCCGGCGCCCGGCACCCGCTGACCACCATGATGGAGCGCGTCGCCGACGTCTTCGTGTCCATGGGATACGAGATCGCCGAGGGACCCGAGGTCGAGGCGGAGTGGTTCAACTTCGACGCCCTGAACTTCGGCCCGGACCATCCGGCCCGGCAGATGCAGGACACCTTCTTCGTCCAGGGCCCCAAGGGCGTGCAGGGCGACGAGTCCGGTGTCGTGCTGCGCACCCACACCTCCCCGGTGCAGGCCCGCGCCCTGCTCGACCGGGAGCCGCCCGTCTACGTCGTGTGCCCCGGCCGCGTCTACCGCACGGACGAGCTCGACGCCACGCACACCCCGGTCTTCCACCAGATCGAGCTGCTCGCCGTCGACGAGGGCCTGACCATGGCCGACCTCAAGGGCACCCTCGACCACATGGTCCAGTCGCTCTTCGGCTCGGACATGAAGACCCGGCTGCGCCCGAACTACTTCCCCTTCACCGAGCCGTCCGCCGAGATGGACATGCTCTGCTACGTCTGCAAGGGCGAGTCCGTCGGCAACCCCGACCGCCCCTGCCGGACCTGCTCGTCCGAGGGCTGGATCGAGCTCGGCGGCTGCGGCATGGTCAACCCGCGGGTGCTCGTCGCGTGCGGCGTCGACCCGGAGAAGTACAGCGGGTTCGCCTTCGGGTTCGGTATCGAGCGGATGCTGATGTTCCGCCACAGCGTCGAAGACATGCGAGACATGGTCGAGGGTGACGTCCGGTTCACCCGGCCGTTCGGGATGGAGATCTGATGCGGGTCCCGCTTTCTTGGCTGCGGGAGTACGTCGACCTGCCGGCGACGGAGACCGGTCGCGACGTCCAGGCCAAGCTCATTTCGGCCGGCCTCGAGGTCGAGACCGTCGAGCAGCTCGGTGCCGACCTCAAGGGGCCCCTGGTCGTCGGCCAGGTGCTCACCATCGAGGAACTGACGGAGTTCAAGAAGCCCATCCGCTTCTGCACCGTCGCCGTCGGCACGGCCAACGGCACCGGTGAGCCCCAGGAGATCGTCTGCGGCGCCCGCAACTTCGCCGTCGGCGACAAGGTCGTCGTGGTGCTGCCCGGCGCCGTCCTGCCCGGCAACTTCGCGATCGCCGCGCGCAAGACGTACGGCAAGACCTCGCACGGCATGATCTGCTCGGGCGACGAGCTCGGCATGGGCGACGACGGCTCCGGCGGCATCATCGTGCTGCCGCAGGAGGCCGAGGTCGGCACCGACGCGATCGAGCTGCTCCAGCTCGTCGACGAGGTCCTCGACATCGCCGTCACACCCGACCGCGGCTACGCCCTGTCGATGCGCGGCGTCGCCCGTGAGACCGCCATCGCGTACGGCCTGCCGCTGCGCGACCCGGCGCTGCTCGACGTACCGGCCCCGAACGCGTTCGGCTACCCGGTGCGGGTCTCCGACCCGATGGGCTGCGACCGCTTCACCGCGCGTACGGTGACCGGCCTCGACCCCGACGCCCACTCCCCGATCTGGCTGCGGCGCCGCCTCCAGAAGGCCGGCATGCGCCCGATCTCGCTGGCCGTCGACATCACCAACTACGTGATGCTGGAGCTCGGCCAGCCCCTGCACGCGTACGACCGCGGTCGTGTCCAGGGCGCCATCGGTGTGCGCCGGGCCGAGCAGGGCGAGAAGCTCACCACCCTCGACGGCGTCAAGCGCACGCTGAACGCCGAGGACCTGGTGATCATCGACGACCGCGGCCCCATCGGCCTCGCGGGCGTCATGGGCGGCGCCAACACCGAGATCGACGACACCGAGGGCACCACCACCGAGGTCGTCGTCGAGGCCGCGCACTTCGACGCCATCTCGATCGCGCGCACGGCCCGCCGTCACAAGCTGGCCTCCGAGGCGTCCAAGCGCTTCGAGCGCGGCGTCGACCCGCAGGCCGCCTCCGCGGCGGCCCAGCGGACCGTCGACCTGCTCGTCCTTCTCGCCGGCGGCACCGCCGAGGCCGGGGTCACCGAGGTGATCGCGCCGTCCGCGCCGCACAGCATCACCATTCCGGCGAACCACCCGGACAAGGTGGCCGGTGTCGACTACGGCCGCGAGACCGTCGTCCGCCGCCTCCAGCAGGTCGGCTGCGACGTCTACGGCCAGGACGAGCTGATCGTCACCGTGCCGTCCTGGCGGCCCGACCTGACGGACCCGAACGACCTGGCCGAAGAGGTCATCCGGCTGGAGGGCTACGAGAACCTGCCCTCCACGCTGCCCAAGCCCCCGGCGGGCCTCGGCCTCACGGACCGGCAGCGCCTGCACCGCCGTGCCGGCCGCGCCCTCGCCGGTGCCGGATACGTCGAGACGCCGAACTACCCGTTCATGGGCGAGCAGGTCCTCGACCAGTTCGGCCTGGCCGACGACGACCCGAACCGCAAGGTCGTCAGGCTGGTCAACCCGCTCTCCGACGAGGAGCCCGCGCTCCGTACGACGCTGCTGCCGGGCCTCCTGCAGGCCCTGCGCCGCAACGACGGACGCGGCAGCCACGACCTCGCGCTCTTCGAGACGGGCCTGGTCTTCCACCCCCGGGCGGAGCTGCGTGTCGCCGGGCGGCTGCCCGTCGACCGCCGTCCCACCGACGAGGAGATCGCGTCCCTGACCGCCGCGCTGCCCGTCCAGCCCCGGCACGCCGCCGTCGTCCTCGCGGGCGCCCGCGAGCAGGCCGGCTGGTGGGGCAGGGGTCGCCCGGCCGACTGGGCCGACGCGATCGAGGCCGCGCGCATCCTGGCCCGCGAGGCGGGGACCGAACTCCTCGTCCGCTCCGGCCAGTACGGTCCGTGGCACCCCGGCCGGTGCGCCGAGCTCGCGGTCGTCGTGGACGGCACGCGGCGGGTCATCGGATACGCCGGTGAACTCCACCCCCGTGTGCTGAAGGCGCTGGGTCTGCCCGCGCGCACCTGCGCGATGGAACTGGACCTGGACGTGCTGGAGGAGGCGAGTTCCGGCCACCCCAAGGGGCCGAAGATCTCGACCTTCCCGGTCGCCACCCAGGACGTCGCGCTGGTCGTCGACAAGGCCGTACCGCACGCGGACGTCGAGGCGTCGCTGCGTGAGGGCGCGGGTGAACTCCTCGAGTCCATCCGGCTGTTCGACGAGTACGAGAGCGAGCAGCTCGGCGGGGACCGCAAGTCCCTGGCGTACGCGCTGCGCTTCCGTGCCGACGACCGGACGCTCACCGTCGACGAGGCCTCCGCGGCCCGCGACGCGGCGGTGGCGCTGGCCACCGAGCGCACGGGAGCGGTGCTGCGCGGGGCCTGACGGCCCAGCAGGTCGTGCCGGGGAGCTGTGTGCCGGACCGCGGGTCGTCCCGCGGCCGGGCGCACCGCTCCCCGCCCCCTTTTTCCAGGGGCCCAGCCCGCCCTCTCCGTGAGGCCGGGCAAGGCCCCTGCCTGCATTGATACGCGGGGTGCGGGTGTCCGAAGACACCTCACTCATTCGGGTGACATGTCCGGACGATCTGGCCCGATCGGGCGTGCGGTCGACAGAATCGGACCGGTCTCGCCGAGGCCGTCTGCGCTGTCGGGGCCTATTGGGGGGCCAATCGGCATGATCCGTATCAAGGCTGGGGCTCCCCGCGGGGTGACGCCCCCGACGCATGCACGGGAGCCGGTCCGGGCGGTCCCGGGGCCGCGGCGCCGGGGTGGCCGGCTGAGGGTGGGCTTCGCCCGGGTGCTGCGTGGAGGCGGCCCCCGTACGCGGTTCGGCCACCGGCTCCGCAGGCCCGGCCGGGTCACCGGCCTCGGCCGGGGTGGCCCCGACGGCTCCGACCGGCCGCCGCTCCGCCGGGCGCTGACCCTCGGGCTGCCCACGGCCTGGGGCGCGCTCGCGATCTCGTACCGGATGGTCTGCCCGCTCGCGCAGCAGGACGGCCTCGGGGCCCGCATCGCCACCAGCGCCGTCTTCTTCGCCGTCGGCACGGGACTGGTGGTCCATGTCCGAGGGACGCTGCTGCGCGAACTCCGGCAGATCCGCAAGGTCGCGGGAGCCGCCCAGAGTGTCCTGCTGCGGCCGTTGCCGCCACGGATCGACGGGCTCGGTCTCGCGGCGACGCAGCTCTCCGCCGACCGCGGGGCGGCCGTCGGCGGCGACCTGTACGAGGTGATCGCCACCGAGCACGGCGTGCGGGTCGTGATGGGCGACGTCCGCGGGCACGGACTCGGCGCCATCGGCACCGTCGCCGCCGTCCTCGGCAGCTTCCGGGAGGCCGCGCACGACGAACCCGAGCTCGGCGGTGTCCTCAGGAGGCTCGACCGCGCCCTGGCACGGCATCTGCGCGAGCGCGCCCGCGGCGAACACCCCTCCTCCGGTCTCGACACCGACAACCCGGTCGCCGAGGACTTCGTCACCGTCCTGATGCTGGAGATCCACCCCGACGGCGAGGTGTACGGCCTCAACTGCGGTCATCCCTGGCCGTATCTGCTCGGCCCCGGCAGGGTCGCCCCGCTCGCGAGCGCCGAACCCCTTCCCCCGCTCGGGCCGTTCCCGCTCCCGGCCGTCCTCCCGGCCGAGCACTGCGGCCAACTCCTGCCCGGTGAGGGGCTGTTCCTGCACACCGACGGTGCCGAGGACGCGCGGGACGCCCGGGGTCGGTTCTTCCCGCTGCTGCCCGCCCTCGCGGAGGCCGTCCACGACCGGCCCGTGGTGCCGGAGGCCGTCCTGCGGGCGGTCCTGGCGGGGCTGCTGCGGCACACCGGTGGCCGGCCCGCCGACGACGTGGCCCTCCTGGTGCTGCGCAACGACCGGCGTCGCGTGCCGCTGCACCAGGGACACGCAGTCTCCCGGCACCTGCCGCACCGACGGTGACACCGCGCCGTACGCCGGCTCCGACACCGTCCCGCCCGTGCCGACGGCGGCCGTCCGCCCCGCCACGGAGTGTCGGGCAGGCAGCCGGGCGGACGGCGCGAAACGGGCCGCCGCACTGTACGAGGGGGAGCCGGCGGCCCGGCCGGCCTCTTGCGAGACAGCTCAGTCAACCGGCCCGCGACTCTCCGCGACAGCGCGCGCACACGTTGGATACGGGTATTCGCTTCACACCCCGTGTGAAAGGGACCCGCTACGCTGACTGGCGCTGTCGGACGCGGAAGAGGACGATCGGCGCCGTCGGCCACGAGCCACCCGGGGGGCCCTCCATGCAGCCCAACACTCTGCTCGACGCGATCCTCGACGAGGCGGGCATCTCGCACGCGGGGCTCGCCGCCCACGTCAACCAGGCGGGACGGGCGCGCGGCCTCGCCCTGCGCTACGAACACACCGCCGTGGCGCGGTGGTTGAAGGGGCAGCGGCCGCGTGGCCAGGTGCCCGACCTGATCTGCGAGGTCCTCGCGGTACGGCTGCACCGGCCCGTTACGCTGGACGACATCGGCCTCGGACTGCCCGGTGAGCCGTCCGCCCCGCACGCCACCTCGCTCTCCGGCTTCGTCGAGCGCGCCACCGCCCTGTGGCGTTCCGACGAACAGCAGCGGCCGCACATCCTGGGCGCCCCGGCCGTCACCGGCACGCCCGCGGTGATGCCCGTCTGGGAGTGGGAGAACCCGCCGGAGGACGTGGACGTCTCCCGCGGCGGCCGCCAGCAGGTCAGCATGGCCGACATCGACATGCTCCGGGCGGCGCGGGCCCACTACGAGCAGATGTACCGCAAGGCAGGGGGCATCGCGACCCGTGCCCGGATCGTCGGCTTCCTCAACTCCGAGACCGCGCCCCTGCTGCGCGGCAGCTACACCGACGCCACCGGCCGCCAACTCCACCGGGCCACCGGGGGGTTGGTGGCCATCGCGGGCATCTGCGCCTACGACTCCGACGCGCACGGCCTCGCCCAGCGCTACTTCCACCAGGCGCTGCGCCTGGCGAAGGCCAGCGGGGACAGGGGACTTGGCGCCTACGTGATAGCGCTGCTCGTCAACCAGTCGCTGTTCATGCGCGAGTACCGGCAGGCGGTCGCCTTCGCCGAGGCCGCGCTGCGCGCCGCGGGGCGTCACATCACGCCGGCGCTCGCCTCCGACCTCTACGCGATGCAGGCCAAGGCGTACGCACACCTCGGCGACGGCAGCAGCGCGCTGTCCTGCATTCGGCGTGCCGAGCAGGCCGCCGAGCGCATCCGTCGCGGGTACGAGCCGGACGAGACCGGCTATGTCCAGCCGGGACTGGTCAACGTACAGGTGGCGGAGGCACTGCTCAGCCTCGGTGACCTGGTGGCGGCGGCCGAGCACGCCGCGGCGGCCGTCGACAATCCGGCGCACGACCGGGGGCGCGTACACCGCCTGGCCATGCTCAGCCAGATCGAGCTGCGCCAGGGCAACGCCGACAAGGCCGTGGAGACCGCGGTCCAAATGGCCGAACAGGCACGCGGCATGGAGTCCCAGCGGCTGCGCGACAGACTCCGCGCGGTACGCCGGCATCTGGTGAGCAGCGGCTGCGCGGGGACGGCCGAGGCCGCGGAACTCATCGACGGCGCCCTGCGCGTACCGCTGTAGGGGGCGCGTGCGCGGGCCGTGCCCCACCGCCCGTCCGGATCCCGGCCACCCTTCCGGCACGCCGTCTTCACCGTCACCGCACCGTGCCCCGACCGCTGTGAGTCTGCTGCCAGGACGCTCCTGCTGCGATATTGCCACTTACCTAGCGGAAGGTGGCAGAACTGTGCAGTGGACGAAACAGAACGAACAAACTGTGTACGCAAATCGCTGGTTCAGCGTCAACCTCGCCGATGTGCAGCTGCCGGACGGGCGGCATCTCGATCACTTCCTGATACGCCTGCGGCCCGTCGCCGTGGCCACGGTGGTGAACGAGTCGAACGAGGTCCTGCTCCTGTGGCGGCACCGCTTCATCACGGACAGCTGGGGGTGGGAGCTGCCGGCCGGAGTGGTCGAGGACGGTGAGGACATCGCCGTCGCGGCGGCCCGCGAACTGGAGGAGGAGACCGGCTGGCGGCCGGGACCCCTGCGGCATCTGATGAGCGTCGAGCCCTCGAACGGGCTCACCGACGCCCGGCACCACATCTACTGGGCCGACGAGGGGGAGTACATCGGGCACCCCGTGGACGACTTCGAGTCCGACCGCCGGGAGTGGGTGTCCCTGAAGCTCGTTCCCGACATGGTCGCCCGCGGTGAGGTCCCGGCCGCCAACATGGCTGCCGCGCTGCTCCTCCTGCACCATCTCAGGCTCGGTCAGGACGTGTTGCCCTGACCGGGTCCCGCTCCGGTGTCCCGGTCCTAGTGGCCCAGAGCCTGCCAGACCGTCACGGCCAGCGCTCCGACAGCCGCGACGACGGAGACGGTGGGCAGGGGCCAGCGGGTGTGTTCGAGCGCGACGATCCGTGTGCTGAGGTCGTCGAGATCCTTGGCCGTCTGGTCGTCGCGCTGGGTGAGCAGCGCCAGTCCTCCCTCGATGCGGGTGAGCCCCACTTCGAGGGACCGGCGTAACTCCGCGAGTTCCTTCGGTGCCACGGGATGCTCGGAGTCGGTGGTCACGGGTCCGCTCCTTTCCGTAGTCGGAAATCCCTTGTCTGCGCACGGAAAGTCAACTCGCCTGGTGGACACGTGGGGAGCGTGTGCGCGCGGCATATGCGGGCCCGGCGCGCACACTCCGTGTGAACGCCGCGGGCCCGGCACCGCAGAGGGTGCCGGGCCCGCGCCCGTTCCGCTCGACCCGGAGGCCGGCGGCCTGTCGTCACTGGCCGTACGTGTAGAACCCCGAGTTGGTCTTGCGGCCGAGGCGGCCGGCGTCGACCATGCGCTGGAGCAGCGGGGGAGCGGCGTACAGCGGCTCCTTGTACTCCTCGTACATGCTGAACGCGACCGAGGCCACCGTGTCGAGACCGATCAGGTCGGACAGCTTGAGCGGGCCCATCGGGTGGGCGCAGCCCATCTCCATGCCGTTGTCGATGTCCTCGCGGCTCGCGATACCCGACTCGAACATCCGGATCGCGGACAGGAGATAGGGGATCAGCAGCGCGTTGACGACGAAGCCGGAGCGGTCCTGGGCGCGGATCGTGTGCTTGCCGAGCGCCTTCTCGGCGAACAGCTGGGCCCGGCCGATGGTGCCCTCGGAGGTGGTCAGCGCCGGGATCAGCTCCACGAGCTGCTGGACCGGGGCCGGGTTGAAGAAGTGGATGCCGATGACCTGGTCGGGACGCGAGGTGGCGACGGCCAGCCTGACCAGCGGGATCGAGGAGGTGTTGGAGGCGAGGATCGCGTCCGGCCGGGTCACCACCTGGTCGAGCACCTGGAAGATCTCGGTCTTCACCTGCTCGTTCTCGACGACGGCCTCGATCACCAGGTCGCGGTCGGCGAACTCGCCGAGGTCCGTGGTGAAGCTGAGCCGGTTCTGGGTCGCCTCCAGCTCGTCCTCGGAGATCTTGCCGCGCCCGGCGGCCTTGGACAGGGAGTTGAACAGCCGGGTCCGGCCGATCTCCAGGGCTTCGCCGGTGGTCTCGGCGACCTTGACGTCCAGACCGGCGCGGGCGCACACCTCGGCAATGCCCGCTCCCATCTGGCCGCAGCCCACCACTCCGACGCGTTCGATGTCGGTCACATCGTCCCCTTCGCTGATCCGCACGGCTCGGCAGGACCTCCGTTGTTCGGCGCCTGCTCCGGACGTGCACGTTACCGCCAAGTATCGATGATCGATCGCCGGGGTCGGGCATGCTGGGCGGCGGGACGATCCGTGACCGGGCGGATCCACTGCGTAGGGGGTACGGCGATGGGGCGACTGCCTCGCCGGGCGTTCGCGGCGGCGGCGCTGGCGACACTCACGGGACTGGGTGCGGCGGGGGACGCGGCCGCCGCTCCCGCCCGCCCGCGCGGCCGCCGGGCGCCCCGCCCCGTACGCGGCATGTGGCTCGCGACCGCCTCCCACCGCGACTGGCCCTCACACCCCGGACTGGACGCCGCCGGACAGCGCGCCGAACTCCTCGCCCATCTCGACACGGCGGTCCGGCGGCGGCTGAACACCGTGTTCTTCCAGGTCCGTCCGTCCGCCGACGCACTGTGGCCCTCGCCGTACGAGCCGTGGTCGCAGTACCTGACCGGAGTCCAGGGCCAGGACCCCGGCTGGGACCCGCTGGGCACCGCGGTACGGGAGGCCCACGCACGCGGTCTCGAACTGCACGCCTGGTTCAACCCGTACCGCGTCTCGGGGCAGCCGGACCCGGCACGGCTCGCCGCCACCCACCCGGCCCGCCTCCACCCCGAATGGATCGTCCCGTACGGCGGGAAGCTCTACTACAACCCCGGGCTGCCGCAGGTGCGGACGTTCGTCCGGGCCGCCATGCTCGACGCGGTCGGCCGGTACGCGATCGACGGTGTGCACTGGGACGACTACTTCTACCCCTACCCGGTGGCCGGCGAGGAGTTCGACGACGCGGCCGCCTACGCGGAGCACGGCGCCGGATTCCCGGACAGGGCGGCCTGGCGGCGCCACAACATCGACAGGCTCGTCCTGGAGATGGCGGCGGGCATCCGGCGGACCCGCCCCGGCGTCCGCTTCGGGATCAGCCCCTTCGGGGTCTGGCGCAACGCCGAGACCGACCCGCTCGGCTCACCGACCCGGGCCGGCGTCCAGACGTACGACGACCTGTACGCCGACACCAGGAAGTGGGTCCGCGAACACTGGATCGACTACATCTGCCCCCAGCTGTACTGGCACATCGGCTTCGAGGCGGCCGACTACGCCGGACTGCTGCCCTGGTGGGCCCGGGTCGCCCGGGGCACCGGTGTGCGGCTGTACGTGGGGGAGGCGCTGTACAAGGCGGGCGCTCCGGGGCAGCCCGCGCGCTGGCAGGACCCGGCCGAGCTGTCCCGTCACCTCACCCTCGCCGCCGGGTACCCCGAGGTGGGCGGGCACGTCTACTTCTCGGCGACGGAGGTCGCCGAGGACCGCGTCGGCGCGCTCGCCCGGGTGGTCGCCGACCACTACGGCACGGTGAGGGCCGGGCGACCGCGCTGAGCCCCGGCTCCCCGCCGGTCAGCCGCGCGCCCGCTGGGTGAGCCCGATGCACACCAGGACGGCCGCCGCCGTCAGCGGAGCCGCGGGTGTCAGCCGTTCGCCCAGCAGCAGCACCGACCACACCAGCGTCAGCAGCGGCTGGGCGAGCTGCAGTTGGCTGGCCTTGGGGATGCCGATCGCCGCCATCCCCCGGTACCAGACGACCAGGCCGAGGAACTGCGAACCGGCCGCGACCCACAGCACCCCCGTCACACTGTGCGCGGTCAGCCGCACCGGCTCGTACGAGAGCGCGATCAGCGCGCCCGGGACGCTGAGCGGCAGACACAGGACGAGGGCCCAGCCGATGACCTGCCAGCCCGGCATCACGCGGGCGAGCCTGCCGCCCTCGGTGTAGCCCGCCGCGCAGATCAGCAGCGCGCCGAAGAGATAGGCGTCCGCGCCGGTCAGGGCGCCGCCGCTCTGCTGCACGGTGAACGCGATGACGGCGGCCGCGCCCGCGCAGGCCGCCAGCCAGAACATCCGTGAGGGCCGGGCGCCCGTGCGCAGGGCCGAGAACAGCGCCGTCGTCAGCGGCAGCAGTCCGACGACCACCGCCGCGTGCGCGGTGGTCGACGTCCGCAGCGCGAGCGTCGTCAGCAGCGGGAAGCCGAGGACGACGCCGGCGGCGACGACGGTCAGACCCGCCAGATGCCGACGGGCCGGGAGGGGGACCCGCAGCGCGAGGAGACAGCCGCCCGCGATGACCGCGGCGAGGACACAGCGCACGGCGACCAGGGACCAGGGGCCGAAACCCTCGAGGCCCCAGGCGGTGGCGGGGAAGGTGAGGGAGAAGGCGGTGACACCGAGGGCCGCCTGGAGGGTGCCGGCGCGGCGGTCCGCCCGGGCGGGACCCGGCGGGCGGGCTCCGGACACGGACCCGGTGTTCCCGGCACCCGGTCGGCCGGTCACGGCAGCGGTGCTCCCGGTGCCGTGCGCGGCGCCGGTGGTCCCGGTGGCCGGGCCGTGCGGGTCGGCGGCCTTACCGCCCCGGTGCCGGTGCGGATCCGGGGCGGAGGCGGAAGCCGGGGTCGCCGCGGATACGGCCCGCGTGGGCCCGGTCTCGCCGCTGACCGCTATCCCGCTGGGCTCGGTAGCGCTACTCTCTGCTCTCATGCAAGAGCGTAGCAGCGTAGGAGATCTGGCGAACCGGCTGCGGCAGGAGCTGAACCGCTACTCACCCGGAGGAAAGCTGCCGTCGAGCAGGGCACTCGTCGACCGGTACCGCGTGAGCCCGGTGACCGTGACGCGGGCGCTCGCCCAGCTGGCCGCCGAGGGCCTCGTGGTCACCCGGCCCGGAGCGGGCGCCTTCCGCGCGGAGCACCGGACCACCGCCCCGCCCGGCGGCGACACTTCCTGGCAGGAGGTCACGCTCAGCGCGGACGCCGCCGCCGAACCCGTCCCCCGCACCGTGGACGCGTCCGGCGTCCTCGCCTCGCTCGCCGCACCGCCGCCCGGTGTCGTCGAGTTCAACGGCGGCTACCTCCATCCCTCGCTCCAGCCCGAGCGGGCCATGGGTGCCGCCCTCTCCCGGGCGGGCCGGCGCCCCGGCGCGTGGTCCCGCCCGCCCATGGAGGGACTGCCGGAACTGCGCGAGTGGTTCGCGCGGGGGATAGGCGGGACGGTCGGCGCGGCCGAGGTGCTCGTCACGGCGGGCGGCCAGTCCGGCCTGACGACCGCGCTGCGCGCCCTCGCGCCGCCCGGCGCGCCCGTCCTGGTCGAGTCGCCCACGTATCCGGGCATGCTGGCGATCGCGCGGGCCGCGGGCCTGCGTCCCGTGCCGGTCCCGGTGGATCCCGACGGGGTGAAACCCGAGCTGCTCGCCGACGCCTTCCGGGCGACCGGGGCCCGGGTCTTCGTCTGCCAGCCGCTGTTCCAGAACCCGACCGGCGCGGTGCTCGCGCCCGCGCGCCGCGGCGAGGTGCTGCGCATCGCACGCGCCGCCGGAGCCTTCGTGATCGAGGACGACTTCGTCCGCCGGCTGGTGCACGCGGACGCGGGCCCGCTGCCGCGTCCGCTGGCCGCCGAGGACCAGGACGGCGTGGTCGTGCACGTCGGTTCCCTGACCAAGGCGACCTCGCCGAGTTTCCGGGTGAGCGCGCTGGCCGCACGCGGCCCGGTGCTCGAACGGCTCCGCGCCATCCAGGTCGTCGACACCTTCTTCGTGCCCCGGCCGCTCCAGGAAGCCGCGCTCGAACTCGTCGGTTCGCCCGCCTGGCCGCGCCATCTGCGCACCGTTTCGGCCGAGTTGAAGGCGCGACGCGACGCCATGACCGCCGCACTGCGACTGAGCCTGCCCGAACTCGCCCTGCCGCACGTCCCGTTCGGCGGCTACCACCTGTGGGCCCGGCTGCCCGACGGCACCGACGAGTCCGCGCTGGTCGCCGCCGCACTCCGCGCCGGCGTGGCCGTCGCCCCCGGCCGCCCCTACTTCAGCGCCGAACCCCCCGCCGCCCACCTCCGGTTGAGCTTCGCCGCGGTGGCCGGAACGGAGGAGATCGCGGAAGGGGTGCGCAGACTGAGGACGGCGTACGACGAGGTCGGGACCTGAACCGTGCCGGGACCGGCCTCCCACCTGCGCGGCCCGGCCCCGGACCCGGCAGGCACACCCGGGCCGGGCCGGATCTCAGGGTCGGCGGACAGCGGGCCCACAGGTGCCACGGGGAGGTCCGGTGAACTTTCAGACACCCTGAGTAACCCCTATTGACCTGCGGAGTCCCGCGTTCCACCATCTGGCCATGCATCTTCGGGTCACGTTCGTCGCCGCCGCGCGCAGCTCCTCGCTGCTGGCGGAACGCTTCGAGGACGACCGGCCGCTGGACCAGGCCGGCTGGGAAGAAGTGCTGCGCGCCGCCAACGAACTGACGCCCTTGGCCGCGGCCGAGCTGCGCTACTGCTCGCCGACGCCCCGCAGCCGGGCGACCGGCGACGCGCTCGGCTACGCGCCCCTGGTCCAGCTCGCCCTGCGTGACTGCGACATGGGCCGGTGGCGGGGTTTCACGCTGGGCGAGGCGATGGCCCGTGAGCCCGAGGCGGTGGACGCCTGGCTGGCCGACCCGCGCTCCACGCCGCACGGCGGGGAGTCCCTGCTGTCCTTCATCGGCAGGGTCGGCTCCTGGCTCGACACCCGGCCCGCCGACGACGGCGGCAGCATCGTCGCGGTCGCCGAACCGGCCGTGGTGCGCGCCGCGCTGGTCTACGCCCTGAAGGCGCCGCCCTCGACCTACTGGAACATCGACGTCCGGCCGCTGTCGGCGATCTCCGTGACGGGCCGGGCGGGCCGCTGGAGCCTGCGCTTCGACGGCTCCTCGCCCCAGCCTACCCGCGCCTAGAGGATGCCCGGCCGGCCGTCCGCGCCGGTGCGCCCGCGTGTGTAGTCGGTGGTGAGCACGAGATCCTTCGCCGGTCCCCGGACGCGCCAGACGGTCCGCCAGTGGTCCTCGTCCCGGACGGTGAACTCCCCGCGGTACAGGTCCGCCGAGCACGGGTGGTCGGCGACGTACCGACCGGTCGCGAGGTCCAGGTCGTGGAACGGACGGCCGTCGGAGAACCGTACGAGAGCGGTGCCCGGCTCCGTGCCCGGCAGGAACCGGAGGGTCCGCTCGGCGGGCCGGGCGACGCCCTGCCACACGAACGTGCCGGCCTCGTGATGCAGCAGTCCCCGGCCCGGCAGCGGCGCGCCGCTCTCCGCCGGCGAGGGGTCCGCGCCGGAAAGCGCCAGGTCGGCGTCCTGGAGCGGCCCGAAGAGCGTGGCACCGGTGAAGCGCCCCTCTCCGTCGCCCGTGAGGTCGCGGACCGTACGCCGCACCTGCCAGGTCCCGGCCAGATACGTCAGCGCGTCCCGCACCGGCCAGAACTCGCCCATACCGTCCCGCTCCCCGTCCCGTCCGTCGCCGTGCGCCCCGTCGGCGCGCTCCCGCCGCTCCCCATTCTGCCTCCGGCCCGCCGCTCAGGCGGCGGCGGTACCGGCCGAGGGACCCTGGCCGGCCGGGAGCAGCCCGCGTTCGCCGAAGACCTTCTTCGCGACCAGGCTCGCGTTCATCGCCTTCGGGATGCCGCAGTAGACGGCCGAGTGGAGGAGCGCCTCGACGATCTGGTCGGGGGACAGGCCCACGTTCAGTGACGCGTTGACGTGCACCTCCAGCTGGGTCTCGCAGCCGCCGAGTGCGGTGAGCATGCCGAGGGTCACCAACTGCCGGTCGCGCGCGGCCAGTCCGGGCCGGTCGTAGATGTCGCCGAAGGCCCAGGCGATGATCTGGTGGCCCAGTTCGGGATTGATGTCGCCGAGCGCGTCGACGACGCGGTGGCCGGCCTCGCCGTCCACCTGGTCCAAAATCTTCAGGCCGTGCTCGAACCGCTCCTCGCGGGTGGTGGAGGCGGGGTTCTTCGTCGTGTCGCTCATTTCGGGTCGTCCGATCCCGGCTCGTCGAGGAGCCGTTCGTAGTGGTGGATCTTGTCGTCGAGCGCGGCCGCGTTCCGGCGCAGGGCGCGCATCCGGTCCGCGAGGTCGGCGCGGTGCTCGCGGAGCATCGCGAGCCGGTCGGGGACCGAGCCGTCGCCGCGCGAGCGCAGCTCCGCGAACCGCTGCATGTCCGCGATCGACATGCCCGTCCCGCGCAGCCGGATCAGGAACTCCAGCCAGGCCAGATCGGCCGCCGCGTAGCGCCGCTGGTTGCCGGTGGTCCGGCCGACCCGCTCGATCAGGCCGGCCTTCTCGTAGTACCGCAGCGTGTCGTGCGAGAGGCCGGTGCGCTCGACGACCTGGGCGATCGTGAGCGTGGGTTCGGCGCCTCGCGGGAGGGGCTGTCCGCTGGTCATGAGAAGACCGTAGAACCTGGAGCGCGCTCCAGGTCAAGCCGTGATCGGGAGGGCCTGATGGGGAGAGGCGTGCTCGCGAGGAGGGGTCGTCGTGGGGATCGGCCGCGTGAGCCCTCGGGCAGCGCCTGCCGCGCGTCGCTCAGGAAGGGTGCCGGTGCGCCGCCGTGCCCGGCGCCTTGGGGGAGCGGCGTAAAGGTCGGGGTACGGGCGGATGCGGCGGATGCGGCGGAATGGGTGCGGCAGGGGCGGGGGTGCCGGCCCGGGACGGCGGCGGCCCGTGGTCCCGGGCGGCGACGAGCGGCCGCTCCCGGGCGGGGTGACCCGGCCGCCCGTGGTCAAGCGTGCTGGTGAACGCGGGGTCAGCCGTTGCGGCGGGGCTTGCCGCGCTTCGCGCCGCCCTTGGGGCCGCCCTTCGCACCGCCGGAGCCACCGCTGCGGGGGTTCTTGCCCGCGGTCCTGCCGCCCGCCTTTCCGGCGGCGGGCTTGCGCCGCCCGGCGCCGCCCGCGTCCCCCTTGCGGGGCGTCGGCTTGGCACCGCTCCTGGCCTTCTGCTGATCGGCGGCCGGTGCCGGCGCCCGTCCGCGCGTGCTGTTCACCGTCCGGCCGCGCACGATGCCGATGAAGTCCTCGACCAGATCCGTGGTCCGGTCCTCGGGCCAGGCCAGCGCGACGCGGGACTCGGGGGCGTCCGTGACCGTCCGGTAGGTGAGGTCCTTGCGGTGGTGGAGCCGGGCGAGGGACTGCGGGACGAGCAGGACGCCGATCCCCGCCGCGACCAGGTCGATCGCGTCCGCCGTGGTCGAGGGCCGCTCCAGAGCGGGTCTGCCCGGCAGCTCCGGCCAGTCCAGCGGATCGTCGAGGGGGTGCAGCACGATGTCGTCGTCGAGGTCCCCGGGGGAGATCTGCTCGACCGCGGCGACGATGTGGTCCTTGGGGACCACGACCACCGTCGTCTCGGTGTACAGCGGGATCGCGCTCAGGTCCTCCCGGTCGACGGGGAGCCGCACGAAGCCCGCGTCGACGTCGCCGCCGCGCAGCAGCTCGTAGACCTCGTCCGGGGACGCCGGTACGAGGGACAGCGGCACGTCGGGCAGCCGCTCGTGCCAGATCCGCACCCACTTCGACGGCGTCACCCCCGGAACGTAGGCGAGCCTGAAGGAAGGGGATGCGTCGGAGCCGGTCACCCCGTCAGGTTACCCGGCGCGGCCCGGCGGCCTCACCGGTGATGGTCGGCGGTCGCTCGCGCGCTCGATACCCTGGACCCATGAGTTCGCACCAGACCACCCAGACGATGAAGCCCGCCACGGCGGCGAAGAAGCTGGGTGTGTACCTCGAGGCCACCCCCGCCGAGTTCCAGGAGGGTGTCGTCTCCCGTGCCGAGCTGAACGCGCTGCAGGCCGATCCGCCCGAGTGGCTCCAGGAGCTGCGCCGCAACGGTCCGCACCCGCGTCCGGTCGTCGCGTCCCGGCTCGGCGTCTCCATCGCGGGTCTCGCCCGCGGCGGGGTCAGCGAGCCGCTCACCACCGAGCAGATCGACGCGCTCAGGGACGAGGACCCCGAGTGGCTCCGCCGCGAGCGTGGCACCCAGGCCGAGGTCCGCAAGGAAGCCGCCCGTATCAAGGAGAAGAACGCGGAGCAGGCCGCCAAGCGCTCCTGACCCGCACCTGACCGGTCCGGCCGCCCTCGTGCGGTGGTCGAGCCCCGGACGACGACCGCCCCTCAGCCGTTGACGGCTGGGGGGCGGTCGCCGTATGCCGGTCATTGATCGCAACAGCGTTGCATAAACGTGCATGGAAACGTATAGTCATGCCATCTAGGAGGAGGGTTCCATGACGGTACGCGCGGCAGTGGCGGGAGCGAGCGGATACGCGGGCGGGGAACTGCTGCGTCTGCTCCTGACACACCCCGAGATCGAGATCGGTGCCCTGACCGGCAACTCCAACGCGGGCCAGCGGCTCGGCGCGCTCCAGCCCCATCTGCTGCCGCTCGCCGGACGTGTCCTCGCGCAGACCACCCCCGAGGTGCTCGCCGGACACGACGTCGTGTTCCTCGCCCTGCCCCACGGGCAGTCCGCCGCCGTCGCCGAGCAGCTCGGCCCCGACGTCCTCGTCGTCGACATGGGCGCCGACTTCCGGCTGAAGGACCCGGCCGACTGGGAGCGCTTCTACGCCTCCGCGCACGCCGGGACCTGGCCCTACGGCCTCCCCGAACTGCCGGGTGCCCGCGCCGCGCTGGAGGGGTCCAAGCGCATCGCGGTGCCCGGTTGTTACCCGACGGCCGTCTCGCTGGCCCTCTTCCCGGCGTACGCGGACGGACTCGCGGAGAACGAGGCCGTGATCGTCGCCGCCTCCGGCACCTCGGGGGCCGGCAAGGCGCCCAAGGCGCACCTCCTCGGCAGCGAGGTCATGGGATCGATGACCCCGTACGGGGTCGGAGGCGTCCACCGGCACACCCCCGAGATGATCCAGAACCTCAGCGCGGCCGCCGGGGAGCGCGTCACCGTCTCCTTCACGCCGACCCTCGCGCCGATGCCCCGCGGCATCCTCGCGACGTGCAGCGCCAAGGCGAAGCCCGGGGTCACCGGCGACGCCGTGCGCGCCGCCTACGAGAAGGCCTTCGCCGACGAGCCGTTCGTCCACCTGCTTCCCGAGGGACAGTGGCCCGCCACCGCGTCCGTCCACGGTTCCAACGCTGTTCAGATCCAGGTCGCGTACGACGCCGCCGCGCACCGCATCATCGCGGTCAGCGCCATCGACAACCTGACCAAGGGCACCGCGGGTGGTGCCGTCCAGAGCATGAACCTCGCGCTCGGCCTGCCCGAGGAGCTGGGGCTCTCCACGATCGGAGTCGCACCGTGAGTGTCACGGCAGCACAGGGATTCACGGCGGCGGGAGTCGCCGCCGGAATCAAGGAGAACGGCAACCCGGACCTGGCCCTCGTGGTCAACACCGGGCCCCGCCGCGCCGCCGCGGGCGTCTTCACCTCCAACCGCGTCAAGGCCGCTCCCGTCCTCTGGTCGGAGCAGGTCCTCACCTCCGGCGAGCTGACCGCCGTCGTCCTCAACTCCGGTGGCGCCAACGCCTGTACGGGACCGAAGGGCTTCCAGGACACCCACGCCACCGCCGAGAAGGTCGCCGAGGCGCTCGGTGACACCGGCGCCGGCAGCGTCGCCGTGTGCTCGACCGGCCTCATCGGCGTCCTGCTGCCGATGGACCGGCTGCTCCCCGGCGTCGACCTGGCCGTCGCCCAGCTCAGCCCGCACGGCGGTGAGAAGGCCGCCATCGCGATCAAGACGACGGACACCGCGCACAAGACGTCGGTCGTGACCCGGGCCGGCTGGACCGTCGGCGGCATGGCCAAGGGCGCCGGCATGCTCGCCCCGGGCCTCGCCACCATGCTCGTCGTGCTCACCACCGACGCGGACGTGCCCGGCGAGGACCTCGACCGGGCCCTGCGCGACGCCACCCGCACGACCTTCGACCGGGTCGACTCCGACGGATGCATGTCGACCAACGACACCGTGCTGCTGCTGGCCTCCGGAGCCAGTGGGGTCACCCCGGAGCACGCGGAGTTCGCCGAGGCCGTGCGCGAGGTCTGCGACGACCTCGGACAGCAGCTCATCCGTGACGCCGAGGGCGCGACCAAGGACATCAGGATCGAGGTCGTGGGCGCCGCGACCGAGGACGACGCCGTCGAGGTGGGCCGCTCCATCGCCCGCAACAACCTCCTCAAGTGCGCCATCCACGGCGAGGACCCCAACTGGGGACGGGTGCTGTCCGCGATCGGCACCACGAAGGCGGCCTTCGAACCGGACCGGCTGAACGTCGCCATCAACAACGTCTGGGTCTGCAAGAACGGCGGGGTCGGCGAGGACCGCGACCGCGTCGACATGCGCTACCGCGAGGTCCACATCGTCGCCGACCTCGCCGCGGGCGACGCCACGGCCACGATCTGGACCAACGACCTCACCGCCGACTACGTCCACGAGAACAGCGCGTACTCCTCATGAGCAATGTGACCCGCAAGCACACCGCTCTGCCCAAGGCGCAGATCCTCATCGAGGCGCTGCCGTGGCTGACCCGGCACCGGGGCAAGACCGTCGTCGTCAAGTTCGGCGGCAACGCCATGATCGACAGCGACCTCAAGTCGGCCTTCGCGCAGGACATCGTCTTCCTGCACCACGCGGGCCTCAAGCCCGTCGTCGTGCACGGCGGCGGCCCCCAGATCAGCGCCGCCCTCGACCGGCACGGCATCGTCAGCGAGTTCAAGGCCGGCCTGCGCGTCACCACCGAGGACGCGATGGACGTCGTCCGCATGGTGCTCGCCGGACAGGTCCAGCGCGAGCTGGTCGGCCTGCTCAACGAACACGGACCGCTCGCCGTCGGCCTCACCGGCGAGGACGCGCACACCATCACCGCAACCAAGCACCGGCCCACGATCGACGGCCGGCCGGTCGACATCGGGCGGGTGGGCGAGATCACCGCGATCGACACGGGCGCGATCGAGGCACTGCTCGCCGACGGCCGCATCCCGGTCGTCTCCTCGATCGCCCGGAGCCAGGACGACGGACATGTCTACAACGTCAATGCTGATACGGCGGCTGCGGCACTCGCTGCTGCTCTGGGGGCCGAGACCCTCATGGTCCTCACGGACGTCGAGGGCCTCTACGAGGACTGGCCCGACAGTGACGAGGTGATCAGCCGCCTCACCGCTTCCCAGCTGGAGAAACTCCTTCCCGAGCTGGCCAGCGGCATGGTGCCGAAGATGGAGGGCTGTCTGCACGCCGTACGCAACGGCGTCACGACCGCCCGGGTCATCGACGGCCGGGTCCAGCACTCGATCCTGCTGGAGATCTTCACCGACGAGGGCATCGGCACGATGGTCGTGCCGGACGACGAGGAAGCGGGGGACGCAGCATGACCGGCAGCGCCACGAACGCCGAGCTCACCGAGCGGTGGCAGGGCTCACTGATGGACAACTACGGCACCCCGCGCCTGCCGCTCGTCCGCGGTGCCGGCACGAAACTGTGGGACGCCGACGGCAGGCAGTACCTCGACTTCGTCGGCGGCATCGCGGTCAACGCGCTCGGACACGGCCACCCCGCGATCGTCGAGGCCGTCAGCCGGCAGATCGCGGAACTCGGCCACGTCTCCAACCTCTTCGTCGCCGAACCGCCCGTCACCCTCGCCGAACGGCTGCTCCAGCTCTTCGGCCGCGAGGGCCGGGTGTACTTCTGCAACTCCGGGGCCGAGGCCAACGAGGGCGCCCTCAAGATCGGCCGGCTGACCGGCCGGACCCACATGGTCGCCACCACCGGCGGCTTCCACGGCCGCACCATGGGCGCCCTCGCCCTCACCGGCCAGCCCGGCAAGCGGGAGCCCTTCCTGCCGCTGCCCGGCGACGTCACGCACGTCCCGTACGGCGACCCGCAGGCCCTCGCCGAGGCGGTCACCCCGGACACGGCCCTGGTCATCATCGAGCCCATCCAGGGCGAGAACGGCGTGGTCGTGCCGCCCCCCGGCTATCTGAAGGCGGCCCGCGCGATCACGGCGGCCAACGGCGCCCTGCTCGTCCTGGACGAGGTGCAGACCGGGATCGGCCGCACCGGCCACTGGTTCGAGTACCAGGCCCACGAGGGCGTCCTGCCCGACATCGTCACGCTCGCCAAGGGTCTCGGCGGCGGACTTCCCCTCGGCGCCACCGTCGCCTTCGGCCGCGCCGCCGGCCTGCTGAAGCCCGGTCACCACGGCACGACCTTCGGCGGCAACCCGGTCGTCTGCGCCGCCGGACTCGCCGTCCTCGACACGATCGAGTCCGAGGGCCTGCTGGAGAACGTGAAGCGCGCCGGCGAGAAGCTGCGCGACGGAATCGAGGGCACCGACGGCGCAGCCCGCCACCCGCTCGTCGACCATGTCCGGGGCGCGGGCCTGCTCCTGGGTATCGTGCTCACCGAGCCGCTCGCGCCCCAGGTGCAGCAGGCGGCTCAGGACGCCGGTTTCCTGGTGAACGCGCCCGCCCCCGATGTCGTACGGCTGATGCCGCCGCTGAACCTGGGCGATGACGAGGTGGACGCGTTCCTCCAGGCGCTTCCCGGCATCCTCGACGCAGCCAACGGGGACGGATGATCCCGGGAAAAGGGACGACGACGATGAGCCAGGCGCAGGACCACGAGCCAGCAGGGCCTGCCGTGCCGCAGACCCGCACCGCACGCCACCGCCGGATCGTGGACATCCTCAACCGGCAGCCGGTGCGCTCGCAGAGCCAGTTGGCGAAGCTCCTCGCCGACGACGGGCTGAACGTCACCCAGGCGACGCTCTCCCGGGACCTCGACGAGCTGAACGCGGTGAAGATCCGCAACAACGACGGCGATCTCATCTACGCGGTACCGAGCGAGGGCGGTTTCCGTACGCCGCGCGCGCCGCTGGGGGAGTCGGCGAAGGAGGAGCGGATGCGGCGGCTCTCCTCGGAGCTGCTGATCTCCGCGGAGGCCTCGGCGAATCTCGTCGTCCTGCGCACCCCGCCCGGGGCCGCGCAGTTCCTCGCGTCGGCGATCGACCAGGCGGAGCTGCACGACATCCTCGGCACGATCGCCGGGGACGACACCCTGCTGCTGATCAGCCGGGGCCCGACAGGCGGCCAGGCGCTCGCCGACCACCTGCTGAGGCTCGCGCAGAACACCCACTGAGACCGGCGCCGGCCCGGCCGGTCGGCACGGACACGTAGGAGGAGGCGCGCCCCGCAGCGGGGCGCGCCTCCTCCTACGTGCGTCGGCCGGTCAGCCCAGGCGGTCGGCCAGCCCGCCCGTGCACCGGACCTCGTCGCCCGCCGTGATGAGCAGGCCCTCCACGTCCGGCAGCGACTCGAGCCAGTCGAGACCCGCCCGCGATCCCATCGCGAAGGCCGCGGTCGCCCAGGCGTCCACCCAGGTCAGATGGGGTCCGACCACCGTCACGGCCAGCAGGTCGGTGACCGCGGGCCTGCCGGTGCGGGGGTCGACGATGTGCGCACCGCGTTCGGCGGTTCCGGAGGTCGCCACGGCCAGTTCGTCGGCCCCGGCCGCGGAGACGACGGCGGCCAGCGAGCCCGGCCGGAGCGGGTCCGACACCCCGATCCGCCAGGGCCGGTGCGAGCCCGGGACACCGCGCAACTGCACGTCGCCGCCCCCGTTGACGCTCACCCCGCTCGCCCCGGCCTCGGTGAGCCGCAGGGCCGCGCGTTCGGCCGCCCAGCCCTTGACGATCCCCGTGGGGTCCAGCCGGCCCTCGTAGCGCGTGCTGAACCAGCCGTCGCTGATCCGCTCCGCCTCGGCGCCCAGGCCGAGCACCTCGGCGACCTCCTCGTCGCACTCCTCGACGGTCAGCTCCCCGCGCGCCAGCCGCGAGATCTGGCTGTCGTCCCGGTAGGTGCTGAACACCGCGTCCGCGCGGTGCAGTTGGGCGACCGCCTCCTCCAGCGCGGCCCGGACCGTCTCCGGGTCCCCGCCGCGCACGTCGAAGGAGAACACCGTGCCCATGACCTCCTCGGCGTGCCGCAGAGCGGGCGGTGCCTCCTCCGCGGGGTCAGCCACCGGCCTTGTCCAGCGCCGACTGGAGGGACTTCTTGTAGCCGCCGGAGGTGTAGGTCGCGCCGGAGACGGCGTCGATGTCGGCACTGCCCGCCGCGACGGCCTCCTGGTTGAGCTTCGGCACGGCGTCGGCGGTGACCTGCGTACTGCGCCCGCCGCTCGGCGCCTGGACCGTCTCCGCCTTGGTGATCTTCGTCCCGGCGAGTACGAGGCGGACCTGGACCGGGCCGTACTCGGTCCGGGCGACGGCTCCGGTGATGACGCGGGTCTGCGTGGCGGGCGCCGCGGTGGCCGGCGCCTTCGGTGAGGCCGAGGCTCCCGGCGACCCCGAACCGCCGCCCGTCGCCTTCGCCTTGTCCAGTGCCGACTGGAGGGACTTCTTGTAGCCGCCGGAGGTGTACGTGGCCCCCGAGACGGCGTCGATGTCGGCGCTCTGCGCGGCGACCGTGGCCTTGTTGAGCCGGGGCACGGCCAGGGCGGTCTTCTGGTCGCTGGTCCCGCCCTGCGGGGCCTGGACCGCGTCGGCCTTGACGATCCTGCCGTCGCTCAGCGACAGCCGGACCTGGACCGGGCCGTACTCGGTCTTCACCACGTCGCCGGTGACGGTCCGCGTGCCGGTCTGCTGAGCGCTGCCGCCCTGCGGCGACTCCTGCCCGGCCACCGTCTGCTGCGGTGCCGCGCCGCCCTGCGCCGACGCGGCGGCCGGATCGCCCGCCGGTTTGAGCGACAGCAGCAGCACGATCCCGGACACGGTGGCGGCGGTGGCGAGCATCGTGCGCCGTATGGGGTGACTCTTCTTCATCGCTCCTGACTCCCGTCGCTCACATCTCGAACGACTCGTGATGGATGCGGCGGGCGGGAACCCCCGCGCCGCGCAGTGCGTCGTACACCTGCTGCGCGAAACCGGGCGGCCCGCACATGAAGACGTCGTGGCGTTCGATGTCCGGCAGCTTGCGGCGCAGGCTGTCCGCCGAGATGTCCGGACGCTCACCCTCGGGGCTGTTCACCGCGTACATCAGCCGGGCCCCGCGCTCCTTGGAGATCGAGGCCAGCTCGTCCCACAGGGCCAGGTCCTGGGTGCTGTTGGCGCGGTAGAGGAGCGTGATGTCGCCGGACGCGCCGGGGAGGGTCTCGAACAGGGCCCGCATCGGGGTGATCCCCACGCCGCCCGCCACCAGGAGGACCTTGCCGCGGCTGCGCTTGCCCGCGGTCAGCGCGCCGTACGGGCCCTCGGCCCAGACCCGGGTGCCCGGCTCCAGGTCGCGCAGGGCGGCACTGTGGTCGCCGATCGCCTTGACGGTGATGCGCAGCATGTTCGGGCGGGGGGCCGCCGAGAGCGAGTACGGGTGGGAACTGAGCCGCATCCCGGGCGCCATGAACCGCCAGCGGAAGAACTGCCCGGCCTCGGCGCCCATCCGGTGCAGCTTGCGCCCGCTGATCAGCACCGACACGATGCCGGGCGTCTCCTCGATGACCGCCTCGACGCGCATCCGGTGCTTCAGGTTCAGCCGGATCGGCGAGAGGATCCGGTACCAGAGCACGAGCGCGGTCACCGAGCCGTACAGCCCGTACCAGACGGTCTTGGCGACCGGCTCCACGGCGAAGTCGTTCCCGGTGGACAGCTGGTGCCAGAACGTCAGGAACACCGCGGCGTACGTCAGCAGATGGACGTGGTACCAGGTGTCGTACGGGATGAGCCGGCGGACCGGGCCGACGGAGATGAAGCCGATGAGCACCAGCAGACCGGTGCCGATCGCGGCCTTGCCCAGGTCGGGGAGCTGGTTGACCGAGTCGATCGTCTGCTGCACGATCGCGCCGATCCCCTTCCCGGACTGCAGGGCGTAGCCCCACATGGTCAGGAAGAGGTGGGCGAGGACCAGGGAGATCGTGTAGCGGCCGGTCATCGCGTGCCAGCGCGACACGCGGTCGGATCCCACCCGGCGTTCGAGTGCGGGGACGCGGGCCATCTGCAGCACCACGAGCGCCATCAGGTACCCGGCGAGCAGGCCGGTGATCCGGCCCGCGTTGAGGATCCTGCCGTCGTTGTCGGCGATGGACGGAGTGTTGTTCCACCACAGCCAGATCACCCCGGCGGCGCCCGCCCAGACGGCGAGCAGCAGGGGGACGGCGGGCGAGCGGCGTGGGCGGATGCGGCGCATGGTCTGGCGCCGCGCGGCGCGGCCACCGGCGATCGTGGACACGGTTCCTCCGTGTTCGTCCGTGGGGACGGGGCGAGGGGAGTGGCCCCCTGGCCCAGAGATACGGTCCGCGACGCCCGTGCGTTCAGCGACCTGCGGAGTCGAGTGCGGACTGGAGCGACTGCTTGTATCCGTCGCTGGTGTACGTGGCTCCGGAGACCGAGTCGATCTGTGCGTTCTGGGCGGCCAACGCCTCCCGCCTGAGCTGGGGGAGCGCGTAGCTGTTGATCTCCTGGTCCCGGGGATTGTCCGAGGGGTAGGTGACCGCGGTGACGTCGGTGATCGTGCCGTTCCTCATCGTGATCCGCACCTTGACCGGGCCCCAGCGGGTCTGGACCGTGTCACCGGTGACGGTCCTGGTCCCCGCGGTCTTCGTGCCTCCGGACGAGCCGGAGGACTCCCCGGACGAGCCTGCCGAGGGCGAGGGCGAGGACGACGGCTGACTCGCGGACGACGACGCCCGGACCGGGACCGGCGGGGTGTGCGGCTTGAGCGAGAGCAGCAGGACGACACCGGTAACCGTGGTGGCCGCGGCCAGTGTCATCCGGCGCAGCGGACGGTTCTTCTTCAGGGCGTGCACGGCGGCCTCACAGCTCGAACGACTCGTGGTGGATACGGCGGTCGGGGACACCCGCGATGCGCAGCTCCCCGTACAGATCCCGCGCCATCGCGGGCGGTCCGCAGAGGTAGACGTCGTGCTCGGCGAGGTCTGCCACGGCCCTGAGCAGTGACGCGGCGTCGAGCCGCGGGCGGGTGCCGTCGGCGGCGTTGACCGCGTACAGGACGCGTGCCCCGCGCCACCGTGCGATGGCCTCCAACTCGCCTCCCAGCGCCAGGTCTTCGGCCGTGCGCGCCCGGTAGAGCAACGTGAGCCGGCCGGGCAGTTCCTCGAACAGGGCGCGCAACGGCGTGATGCCGACGCCACCCGCGATCAGCAGGGACCTCGACGCCGTGCTCCGGTCCGCGGTCAGCGAGCCGTACGGACCCTCCGCCCACACCCGGGTACCGGGCCGCAGCAATCCGACGGCCGTGCTGTGGTCGCCGAGCGCCTTGACGGTGATCCGCAGCCGGTCCGGCCGGAGAGGCGCCGACAGCGAGTACGGCGTCGAGGTCCACCGCATCCCGTCCGCGAGGAACCGCCACCGGAAGAACTGTCCGGCCCGGGCGTCCAGTTCACCGAGGCGTTCCCCGCCGATCACGACGGAGAAGACCCCGGGGGCCTCGCGGTGTACGGACTCCACGCGCAGCCGGTGCCGCAGGTTGAGCCGCACCGGGGTGAGGACGCGGAACCACAGGACGAGCCCGGCCGTGCCGAGATAGAGCGCGTACCAGGCGGTTCGCGCGGCGGGGTTGCCGACGAAGTCGGAGCCGAGCGAGACCTGGTGGAAGAAGGCGAGGAAGACCGCGGCGTATGTGAGCAGGTGCACGTAGTACCAGAACTCGTGGCTGATCCGGCGGCGTGCCAGGTGCGCCGAGGTGATTCCCACGGCGAGGAGGATGACCGCGCCCGCCGTCGCCTTGAGCATGTCCGGGTAGTCGAGGACCACGCTCAGCGTCTCGTGGACGATGCCCGCGCCGTCCTGCGCGGCATAACCGAAAAGGATCAGCGTGATGTGCGCGACGAGCAGGCAGATCGTGTACCGGCCGGCCATCGCGTGCCAGCGCGCCACCCGGTCGGAGCCCACGCGCCGTTCGAGGAGGGGGACCCGGGCCATCAGAGCCACCAGCACGGCGCAGCTGTAGCCGCACAGCAACCCGCTGATCCTCCCGGCGTCCGTCAGCCGGCCGGCGGTGGCCACCACCGCCGGGGTGTCGGTCCACCAGAGGGCGAGGACGCCGGCGGCGCCGGCCCACAGCAGAGCCAGCAGCGGTCCGGCGGGCGAGCGTCGCGGCCGTCGGCGTCCTCGTACCGGGTGTTGCCGCGCCACCCGCTCGTGCACCGTGGTCATGTGTCCGTCCTCAGTCGGGCTGTCCGGGATCAAACTGTGCGTCCGGAACCTCTGAGGAGGCTCTGAACGGGCCCGCTCGGCGCGGACTCACAGGAAACCCGGAGCCGGGCGGAAGGGGGACGACGGAAGCGGCGGCTTCGGGTGAGAGGTGACTCAGAGGAAACTCACAGGCCACGAGGGAGAACGAGGCCGCCGTCAGGGGCGATGCTGGAAGGTGCGATGAACACTCCCACCCCAGGTACCGGCGCCCCCCGCTCCCCGGAGCCCGGTGCCCCCGGCACCCGGCGCACCGGCAGGGCGCCCTCGCTCACCCGATCCGACGGCACCCCCGTACGCGTCCTCGTCGTCGACGACGATCCCGACCTGGCGGAGGTCCTCTCCGGAGCCCTGCGCTACGAGGGATGGGAGGTCCGGACGGCGGGCGACGGCGCCCGTGCCGCCGCCGAGGCCCGCGAGCTGCTGCCCGACGCCGTCGTCCTCGACGTCATGCTCCCGGACACCGACGGCTTCGCCGTCCTGCGCGACCTGCACACCGTGCTGCCGGACGTCTGCGTCCTCTTCCTCACCGCGCGGGACGCCGTGGAGGACCGCATCGCCGGGATCACCGCGGGCGGCGACGACTACGTCACCAAGCCGTTCAGCCTGGAGGAGGTCGTCGCCCGGCTGCGCGGACTGCTGCGCCGCGCCGGGATGGCCCGCCTGGCGGACGAGGGCCCAAGGCTCGTCGTCGGCGACCTGACGATGGACGAGGAGGCCCGGGAGGTGACCCGGGGCGGCGACCTGATCGAACTGTCGCCCACGGAGTTCGAGCTGCTCCGCTTCCTGATGCGCAACCCGCGGCGCGTGCTCAGCAAGTCCCGGATCCTCGACCGCGTCTGGTCCTACGATTTCGGCGGCCAGGCCCACGTCGTCGAGTTGTACATCTCCTACCTGCGCAAGAAGGTGGACGCGGGCCGGGAACCCATGATCCACACGGTGCGCGGCGCCGGGTACGTGATCAAACCGGTGGCGAGCCGATGAGGTCGCGCCGCGGGGCGCTCGGCGGACGCCGGTGGCCTCGGGGCGTCGGGGCCGCCCGGGTCCTGTGGCGTCCGCGGACGATGCGGGCCCGCCTCACCGCCGGGCTCGTGGTGCTGCTCGCCGTGAGCTGCGCCGCTGTGGGCGTCGCCGCCGTGTACGAACTGAACGGCTTCCTGACGGGCCGCCTGGACGAGCAGTTGCAGGAGGCCGGGGAGCGTTTCCCGGCGAGCCTGGAACACGGCTCCGTGAAGCCCTCCGACCACGACGGCGACGAACGCGGCGACACCCGCCGGCAGAGCGCCGGCACCTTCGGGGCGCGCCTCGTCGGACGGGCGGTCACCAACGCGGCGGTCGTGCCCTCGGGCGCCACCGCCGCCGTCCGCAACGTGGATCCGACCGACCGCGACGTGGCGGCCCTGGCCGCGGTTCCCGCCGACGGCCGCGGTCACACCGTCCCGCTGTCGTCACTGGGCGACTACCGGGTACTGGCCACGCGCGGCCGGGACGGCGACGTCCTGGTCACGGGACTGCCCACCGAGCCCGTCAAGGCCGCCGTCCACCGCCTGGAACTCGTCGCCTCCCTGGTCTTCGGCGTGGCCCTCGTGGTCACCGGAGTCGCCGGGGCCCTGTGGGTGCGCTGGTCGCTCCGCCCACTGAACAGGGTCGCCGCGACCGCCACCCGGGTCAGTGAACTCCCGCTCGCCAGCGGCGAGGTGGCGCTGCCCCCGCGCGTACCCGAGTCCGACCCGCACAGCGAGGTGGGCCGCGTGGCCGGTGCCTTCGACCGCATGCTCGGCCATGTCGAGGACGCGCTCACCAAACGGCACGCCAGTGAGGAGCGGCTGCGCAGCTTCGCCGCCGACGCCAGCCACGAACTGCGAACCCCGGTCGCCTCCGTCCGCGGCCACGCCGAGCTCGCGCTGCTGCACCCGGGCCCGGTGCCGCCCGAGGTCGAACGTGCCCTGGAGCGCATCGCCGCCGAGTCGGCGCGCATGGGCGAGATGGTCGACGAGCTGCTCCTGCTCGCCCGCCTCGACGCGGGCCGCCCACTGGAGCGGCTTCCCGTCGACCTGACCCACCTCGTCCTCGACTCGGTCACCGACGCCCGTGCGGCGGGCCCCGGTCACCGCTGGGTGCTCGAACTGGCGGAGGAGCCGGTGACCGTGACGGGCGATGCCCACCGGCTCCAGCAGGTCCTGGCCAACCTGCTCTCCAACGCGCGTGCCCACACGCCCGTCGGCACCCGGGTGACCGTGTCCCTGGAGGGCGTCGGCACGTCGGCCGTGCTGAAGGTCCATGACGACGGACCCGGGGTCGCCCCGGACGTCCGGTCCGGCGTCTTCGAACGCTTCACCCGGGCGGACCGTCGTCGCCCGGACGCCGCCGGCACCGGGGCGGGGCTCGGCCTGTCGATCGTGGCGGCCGTGGTGGAGGCGCACGGAGGTACGGTCGCCCTGGACAGCCGCAGCGGGGCGACCACCTTCACGGTCCGGCTCCCTGCCGCCTGAGCGAGGTCAGTACCGGGTGACCGCCGTCGCCCCGCTCGCGGTGCCGATGGCGATGTGCGGACGGCGGGCCGGGTCCGCCCAGGTGAGCAGGCGCCGCATCGTGTCCGCCGGCACGGACACACAACCGGCCGTCGGGCCGCTCCCGTTGACGTGCAGGAAGATCCCGGCGCCGCGTCCGCGCACCGGACGCGCGTAGTTGAACCCGATGACGAAGGCGTGCGCGTACTGCTTCCGGTAGGCGACCAGGTGCTCGGACTCGGCGGCCCGGCAGTCGGCGGGGCGCGGTTCGGTCCACCGGTTGTACGACCGGGACGCGTTGTCCTGGCACCACCAGGAGTCCTGTCGCACCGGGCGGTAGGGCACCGAGGTCCCGCCCGGCGCGGGGCTGGTCCCGAAGGCGTACGGCAGGTCGTACAGGCCGGTGGGTGTCGTGTTCGTGCCCTGGCGCCGCGCGCCGCCCTCGACGAGTCCGTTCGCGCCGAAGCGGGCGGTGGCGGAGCCCGCCCGCACCCAGCGCCCGTTCCGCAGGTCCCACCAGCCGAGCGTCCCCGCGGTGGTGTTCCCGCGCGGGGCCTCGGCGGTGATGAGCTGGGTGCCGCCGCCGGTGTCGGTCATCAGCTCGGGCAGTTCGCGCGGCGGCGGCCCGCCCGGGGCCAGGGCGAGCAGGGACGCGGACGCGAGGGCGACGGCTCCGAGGCGCATGGCTCAGACCGTACTGGGGGGCAAGGGCAGCGGCAGCCCGGGAAGGCCGTCCAGGCTCGTCGCGATGTGCTCCTTCTTGGTGAAGTACGCGTCCAGGGAGGCGTCGTCCTCCCGGGCGAACCGCTTGCCGTGGAGTTCGCGGTCCTCCTCGTACGCCATGAAGGGCACGGCGTAGCCGCAGGAGTCGCGGACGGTCTCGGCGGTCACGACGATGACCGCGCGCAGGCCGTGCCGGCTGGGGTCGATGCCGGGGAAATGGGTGATCAGTTCCCCGAAGCGCGGGTCGTCCCGGAAGACGGGTTCGCCACGGCCGTGCACCCGGACGATGTTGGGCGGCCCCTGGAAGGCGCACCACATCAGGGTGATCCGGCCGTTCTCGCGCAGGTGCGCGATGGTCTCGGCGGTGCTTCCCGCGAAGTCCAGATAGGCGACGGTCAGCTCGTCGAGCACGACGAAGGAGCCGGTGAGGCCCTTGGGGGACAGATTGACGGTGCCGTCCCCGGACAGCGGCGCGGTGGCGGTGAAGAAGAGGGGCTGCGCCTCGATGAAGGTACGGAGGCGGCCGTCGATGCGCTCATAAGTCTTTCCCATGGCTAACGATTATGGCGGAAAATCCTTCGCACGCCTAAGGGAATTTCGGGTTCCGCGGTGCAGGGTCCCAGGAGGCGGCGTTGACGAATCATGCAGAGCCCTGCATACTCATGCATGTCAGCGAATGCACTGTGAGGAGAATCCCGTGGCCGAGCGCGTCGTACTCGCCTACTCAGGCGGTCTGGACACCTCCGTCGCCATCGGCTGGATCGCGGAGGAGACGGGCGCCGAGGTCATCGCCGTCGCGGTCGATGTCGGCCAGGGTGGCGAGGACCTGGACGTCATCCGCAAGCGCGCCCTCGCGTGCGGCGCCGTCGAGGCCGAGGTCGCGGACGCCAAGGACGAGTTCGCCGACGAGTACTGCCTCCCGGCGATCAAGGCCAACGCCCTCTACATGGACCGTTACCCGCTGGTCTCCGCCCTCTCCCGGCCGACGATCGTCAAGCACCTCGTCGCCGCCGCGCAGAAGCACGGCGCCACCACGGTCGCCCACGGCTGCACCGGCAAGGGCAACGACCAGGTGCGGTTCGAGGCCGGCATCGTCGCCCTCGCCCCGGACCTCAAGTGCATCGCCCCGGTCCGCGACTACGCGATGACCCGGGACAAGGCGATCGCCTTCTGCGAGGAGAAGCAGCTCCCGATCGCGACCACCAAGAAGTCCCCGTACTCCATCGACCAGAACGTCTTCGGACGCGCGGTCGAGACGGGCTTCCTGGAGGACATCTGGAACGCGCCGATCGAGGACATCTACGAGTACACCTCGAACCCCGCCGAGCAGCGCGACGCCGACGAGGTCGTCATCTCCTTCAAGGAGGGCGTCCCGGTCGCGATCGACGGCAGGCCCGTCAGCGTCCTCCAGGCCATCCAGCAGCTCAACGAGCGCGCCGGCGCCCAGGGCATCGGCCGGATCGACATGGTTGAGGACCGGCTCGTGGGCATCAAGTCCCGCGAGGTGTACGAGGCTCCGGGCGCGATCGCGCTGATCACCGCCCACCAGGAGCTGGAGAACGTCACCGTCGAGCGTGAACTCGCCCGCTACAAGCGGCAGGTCGAGCAGCGCTGGGGCGAGCTGGTCTACGACGGCCAGTGGTTCTCCCCGCTCAAGCGCGCCCTGGACGGCTTCATCACCGAGGCCAACCAGCACGTCAACGGCGACATCCGGATGACCCTGCACGGCGGGCGCGCGGTCGTCACCGGCCGGCGCTCCGACACCGGTCTCTACGACTTCGACCTCGCGACGTACGACACGGGCGACACCTTCGACCAGGCCGCGGCCAAGGGCTTCATCGACATCTACAGCCTGTCGTCGAAGATCGCCGCGAAGCGCGACCAGGCCTGAGGAACACGGGACTTGGCGTACCGGTCGTGTCCGCCGTCCGCGGGCACCCCACCCACTAGCCTGACAGCCGCCTCCTCGCCCATGTGAGGAGGCGGTGGCACATCCGAACCCTGCGAGGAGCAACGCAAGTGAGCAGCAACAGCGGTGACGTCCGGCTCTGGGGCGGACGGTTCGCCGACGGTCCCGCCGAGGCCCTGGCCAAGCTGTCCGCGTCGGTCCACTTCGACTGGCGCCTCGCCCCGTACGACATCGCCGGATCGCGTGCCCACGCGCGCGTGCTGCACCGGGCGGGCCTGCTCACCGAGGACGAGCTCACCCGCATGATCGAGGGCCTCGGCCTGCTGGAGGCCGACGTCGCCGACGGCTCGTTCGTCGGCACCGTCGCCGACGAGGACGTCCACACCGCCCTGGAACGCGGCCTGCTGGAGCGGCTCGGCGCGGACCTCGGCGGCAAGCTGCGCGCTGGCCGCTCCCGCAACGACCAGGTGGCGACGCTCTTCCGGATGTATCTGCGGGACCACGCCCGGATCGTCGGCGGCCTGATCGCCGACCTCCAGGAGGCGCTGATCGGTCTCGCGGAGGCCCACCCCGACGTGGCGATGCCCGGCCGTACCCACCTGCAGCACGCCCAGCCGGTGCTCTTCGCCCACCACGTCCTCGCCCACGTCCAGTCCCTGTCCCGGGACGCGGAGCGGCTGCGCCAGTGGGACGAGCGGACCGCCGTCTCGCCGTACGGCTCCGGCGCCCTGGCCGGCTCCTCCCTCGGCCTCGACCCGGAGGCGGTCGCCGAGGACCTCGGCTTCGAGCACGGCAGCGTCGCCAACTCCATCGACGGCACGGCCTCCCGCGACTTCGTGGCGGAGTTCGCCTTCATCACCGCGATGATCGGCGTGAACCTCTCCCGGATCGCCGAGGAGGTCATCATCTGGAACACGAAGGAGTTCTCCTTCGTCACCCTCCACGACGCGTTCTCCACCGGCTCGTCGATCATGCCGCAGAAGAAGAACCCGGACATCGCCGAGCTCGCGCGCGGCAAGTCGGGCCGTCTGATCGGCAACCTCACCGGGCTGATGGCCACGCTCAAGGCGCTGCCCCTCGCGTACAACCGCGACCTCCAGGAGGACAAGGAGCCGGTCTTCGACTCCTGCGACCAGCTGGAGGTCCTGCTCCCCGCCTTCACCGGCATGATGGCCACGCTGACCGTGCACCGCGAGCGCATGGAGGAACTGGCCCCGGCCGGCTTCTCGCTCGCCACCGACATCGCCGAGTGGCTGGTCAAGCAGGGTGTGCCCTTCCGTGTCGCGCACGAGGTCGCCGGTGAGTGCGTGAAGGTCGCCGAGGCGGACGGCAAGGAGCTGGACGAGCTGACCGACGAGCAGTTCGCCAAGATCTCCGCGCACCTGACGCCCCAGGTGCGGTCCGTCCTGAACGTGCCCGGCGCCCTCGCCTCCCGCGACGGCCGTGGCGGCACGGCGCCCAGCGCGGTCGCGATCCAGCTCGCCGACATCAAGGCGGACGTCGCGGACCAGCAGCGCTGGGCGCAGGCCAAGCGGAAGAAGTAGCCCGGGCGCGGATGGGCACCGCGCGAGGGTGTCGCGTACGGGAGCGGGTGCCGTACGGCGGAGGGCGTCGCGGGTTACGTTGGTCCGGAGCCGTAGAGGAGCCGACCGAAACGGAGCCGCGATGCCCTTCGCACGCCTCGCCTCAGCCACGACGCCCACCGCCCGCATCGGTCTGGGCCTCGCCGCCGTCGGCCGCCCCGGCTACATCAACCTCGGCCGCGAGGAGGACCTCCCGGCCGACCGCAGTGTCGACGCCCTGCGCGAGCGCACCCACGAACTCCTCGACGCCGCCTACGCCCAGGGCGTCCGCTACTTCGACGTGGCCCGCTCCTACGGCCGCTCCGAGGAGTTCCTCGCCGACTGGCTGCACGACCGCCCGGCCGTCGACGACGTCGTCGTCGGCAGCAAGTGGGGCTACACGTACACCGCCGACTGGCGCACCGACGCCGAGGCGCACGAGGTCAAGGACCACGGCCTCGCCACCTATGAGCGGCAGCGCGCCGAGACCGCCGGGCTGCTCGGCGACCGCCTCGACCTCTACCAGATCCACTCGGTGACCCCGGACAGCCCGGCCCTCACCGACAAGGAGCTGCACGCCGCGCTCGCCGAGGCCGCCGCCGGCGGACTGTCGATCGGCTTCTCCACCAGCGGGCCCGCGCAGGCCGACGCGATCCGCGCGGCGCTCGCGGTGACCGTCGACGGCGAACCGCTCTTCCGCACCGTCCAGTCCACGTACAACGTCCTGGAGACCTCGGCCGCGCCCGCCCTCGCCGAGGCCCACGACGCCGGACTGACCGTGATCGTCAAGGAGGGCATGGCCAACGGCCGGCTCGCGGAGCCGCACGCGCCCGAGGCGCTGCGCGCCGTCGCCGCCGAGACCGGCCTGGGCTGCGACGCGGTCGCCCTCGCGCTCGTCCTGCGGCAGCCCTGGGCCGGCGTGGTGCTCTCGGGCGCCGCCACCGTCAACCAGCTGGCCTCGAACCTGCACGCGGCCGTCGTCGACCTCGGCGAGGACCAGCTCCACCGGCTCGGCGCCCTCGTGGAGGAACCCCGCGCGTACTGGGAGCGGCGCGGGCAGCTGCCCTGGCACTGACCCCGCGCCCGGGCCGCCGGGGCACGCGTCCGGCGCTCACTCACTCGCCGCGCACGGCGCGCCGGTGAGACACCTGTGCCCAGAGTGAGACAACTCTGTCTCATCTGAGGTACCCTTGTCTCATGGCTGTCGATCGTGACCACGTGCTGCGCAGCGCAGCCGCCCTGCTGACCCGGAAATCCACCGCGACCATGGACGAGGTCGCGAAGGCCGCCGGGATCAGCCGGGCCACGCTGCACCGCCAGTTCGCCGGGCGCGACGCGCTCGTACGGGCGCTGGAGGCCCTCGGCATCGAGGAGTGCGAGGCGGCCCTGGACGCCGCCCGCCTGGACGAGGGCACCGCCCAGGAGGCCGTGCGCCGCCTGGTGAAGGAGCTGGAGAAGGCGGCCGGACTGCTCGCCTTCCTCTACACGGAGAACCAGCTCTTCGAGGGGGACGGGCAGCACGAGGGCTGGGCCCGGCTCGACGCCCGGATGTCCGCGCTGTTCCGGCGCGGACAGGAGAGCGGCGAGTTCCGGATCGACCTCACACCTCCCTGGCTCACCGAGGCGCTCTACGGCCTCATGGCCTCCGCGTCCTGGGCCGTCACCGAGGGCCGGATCGCCGCCAACGACTTCCACCACATGATCGTCGAGCTGCTGCTCGGCGGAGCACTACGGAGAGAGGAACCATGACCAGCACCCTGCAGCCGGCCGTCGCGGCGGAGGTGGAGAAGCGCCCGGGCCGCTGGCTCGCGCTCTCCGTCCTCGTCCTCGCCGTGCTGTTGGTGGCCGTCGACGCGACCGTCCTCGGCCTGGCGACCCCGTACATCAGCGAGGACCTGAAGCCCTCGGGCACGCAGCTCCTGTGGATCGGGGACGTCTACTCCTTCGTCATCGCCGGCCTGCTCGTCTCGATGGGCAGCCTCGGCGACCGCATCGGCCGCAAGAAGCTGCTGCTCGTCGGCGCGACCGCGTTCGGCCTCATATCCGTGCTCAACGCGTACGCGACGACGCCCGAGATGATGATCCTGGCGCGGGCGCTGCTCGGCGTGGCGGGCGCGACCCTGATGCCCGCCACCCTCGCCCTGATCCGCAACATCTTCCACGACCCGCGCGAGCGCAGCCTCGCCATCGGCATCTGGGGCGCGACGGCCTCCGCCGGCACCGCCGTCGGCCCGGTGGTCGGCGGTTTCCTGCTCGAACACTTCTGGTGGGGATCGGTCTTCCTCATCAACCTTCCGGTGATGGTCGTCCTCGTCCTCGTCGGCATCAAGCTGCTCCCGGAGTCGAAGAGCCCCAGCCACGGACCCTGGGACCTGATCAGCGTGACGCTGTCCCTCGTCGGCGTGATCGGCGTGGTGTACGCGGTGAAGGAGGCCGCCGCGCACGGCCCGAGCGGCGCGGCGTTCGCCACCGGTCTGCTCGGCGCGGCCGCGCTCGTCTGGTTCGTGCGCCGCCAGCTGACCCTGCCCGCACCCCTGCTGGACGTCCGCCTCTTCCGCCACCGGGGCTTCTCCGGTGCGGTGCTCGCCGACCTGTTCACCGTGCTCGGCCTGTCCGGGCTGGTGTTCTTCCTCTCCCAGTACCTGCAACTCGTGCAGGGACGCGGCCCGTTCGAGGCCGGGCTCGCCGAGATCCCGGCAGCCGTCGGCGCCGTCGCCGCCGGTCTGGTCGCCGGTCGCTACGCCCGCCGGTTCTCCGTGCGCGTCGTCGTCTCCGGCGGTCTCGCCGCGGTGGGCCTCGCGCTCGGCACGCTCACCGTGCTCGGCCAGTCGACGGGCTACCCGGTGCTCGGCGCCGCCCTGCTGGTCGTCGGCATCGGTGCCGGCTTCTCGTTCACGGTGACGGCCGACGTCATCCTGTCGACCGTGCCCAAGGACCAGGCGGGCGCCGCGTCCGCGGTCTCCGAGACGGCGTACGAACTCGGCGCGGCCCTCGGCATTGCCCTGCTCGGCTCCGTCGTGACCGGCGTCTACGCCGGTTTCACCGGCCCGGCGGGCACCCCCGCCGCGGCGCACGACTCGCTGGGCGGAGCGGTGGAGGCGGCCGGGAGTCTGCCCGCACCGGCCGCCGAGGCGATGCTCGACGCGGCCCGCGAGTCCTTCGTGGACGGTCTGGCACTGGCGTCCGGAGCGGGAGCCGTCGTGCTGCTCGCCACCGCGGTGGCGGCCTGGTTCCTGCTGCGCGGCCAGAAGCTGGAGGCGTGAGCGGGCGGACACGAACGGACGCGAACGGGGTGGGCCCCGGCCGGCACTGCCGGCCGGGGCCCACCCCGTGTGCGATGTCGTGCGGGCGAAGCCCTAAGCGGCCTTCGCCTTCGTGGCGTACATGTCCACGTACTCCTGGCCGGACAGCCGCATGACCTCGGTCATCACCGAGTCGGTCACGGCGCGCAGCACGTACCGGTCGCGGTCCATGCCCTCGTACCGGGAGAACTCCATGGCGGGGCCGAACCGGACGGTGACCTTGCCCGGGCGCGGGATGCCCGCGCCGCCCGGCTGGAGCTTGTCGGTGCCGATCATCGCGAACGGCACGACCGGGGCCCCGGTCATCAGGGTGAGGCGGGCGATGCCGGTGCGGCCGCGGTACAGCCGGCCGTCGGGGGAGCGGGTGCCCTCGGGGTAGATGCCGAAGACCTTGCCCTCCTCCAGGATGCGGCGGCCGGTCATCAGCGCCGCGACACCGCCGTTGGCGCCGTCCCGGTCCACCGGGATCATGCCGACGCCGGTGAAGAACCACGCCATCAGCCGGCCCTTGAAGCCCTTGCCCGTGACGTACTCGTCCTTGCCGATGAACAGCACCTGCCGGTCGCAGACCAGCGGAAGGATCATCGAGTCGATGAACGTGAGGTGGTTGCCGGCCAGGATCACCGGACCGTCGCCCGGAATGTGCTCCACGCCCTCCACCCGAGGACGGAACATCAGGCGCATGATCGGTCCGAGCGCTGCCTTGATGAGCGCGAAGCGGGACAACGGGCCCTCCGGTGTCAAGGGGTCGGTATGGAGTCTGTGCAGGTGAGGACGATACTCGCGGTTCCCGGGTGATTGCACATCGGGTTCACCGACTGGATACGCGGTGTTGACGCACGTTTACCTGCGGTGGCATGCCTGTGGGCGCCCGACATCGGGGCGACACGATGTGACGGACATCGCGCGCCGCACCGGCGAACGGGTGACCCCGCCATGGTTTCGCCGCCCGTTCGCCGCTGCCTCCCGGGTACCCCCGCCGCACGGAACGAAGCGGACGGACCGTCAGCTTCCGCATCCCGGGCGCCCGCCGGGGTCATCGACTGTTCCGCCGCAGGCCTCCCTCCCGTCACACGGGGACACCTACGATCGTCCCGCTCGACAGGCGGGCACCTACGGCTGGAGGAACGCTCATGGGAGTGCAGGAGCCGAACGGTCAGGAGCGGGGCACGGCGCGGCGGACGCTGCTCGGAGCCGCGGTACTCGGAGCCGGGGGAGCCGTCCTCGGACTGCCCGGGGCGGCCATAGCCGACGAGCGCCACGGGAGCGGCGGCTACCGGAGCCTGCCCAAACCCACCGTCATCGGCCACCGCGGCGCCAGCGGCTACCGGCCGGAACACACCTTCGGCTCGTACCAGCTGGCCCTCGACCTCGGAGCCGACGTCGTCGAGGCCGGCGACCTCGTCCCGACCCGGGACGGTCACCTCGTCTGCCGTCACGAACCGGAGATCGGCGGGACCACCGACGTCGGCGCGCACCCCGAGTTCGCCGCGCGCAGGACCACCAAGGTGCTGGACGGCATCCCCACCACCGGCTGGTTCACCGAGGACTTCACCCTCGCCGAGCTGAAGACGCTGCGGGCCGTCGAGCGCATCCCCGCCAACCGCCCGCACAACACCCTCTACAACGGCCGCTGGGAGATTCCCACCTTCGAAGAGGTGCTCCGCTGGCAGGACGAACAGACCCGCAAGCGCGGCAAGCAGGTCTGGATCTACCCCGAGACCAAGCACCCCACCTACTTCCGGGCGCTGGGCCTCGGCCTGGAGGAGCGCGTCGCCAAGCTCCTGCGCAGGTACGGCAAGGACAAGAAGGACTCGCCGGTCATCCTCCAGTCCTTCGAGCCGACCAGCATCGAGCGGCTGAACAAGCTCGTCGGCAACCCGCTCGCCGTGCTGCTCTCGGGCGCGGACACCCGCCCCTGGGACTTCGTCGCGACGGGCGACCCGCGCACCGTCGCCGACCTGATCACGCCCGAGGGCCTGAAGTGGATCGCCTCGTTCGCGCAGGGGATCGGCCCCACGCTCGACCTCGTCATCCCCAAGGACGCCGCCGGGAACCTCACCACGCCGACCACGCTCGTCGCCGACGCGCACCACGCGGGTCTCATCCTGCACCCGTACACCATGCGCAACGAGAACCCCTTCCTGCCGGCCAACTTCCGCAAGGGCACGGACCCGACCGCCTACGGGGACGCCTTCGGCGCGTTCAAGGCCTACTTCGAGACGGGCATCGACGGCGTCTTCTCCGACAACGCCGACACGGCGCTGCTGGCCCGCGCGGACTTCCTCGGCGGCTGAGCCGCCGGCCGGACCGTCAACCGGCGCCTCCACCACCCCGGATGGGGTGACAACCGGCCGTCCCGGCAACCTCCTGCCGGGGCGGCCGCGTCGTGCCGCACATGACCCACGAGATGGTTTCCGCGCTCCGGCCGCTGCTCGCCGCCGAGGCGTCGGCCGAGGCCCACGCGTCCGGCACCGAGCAGAACGATCTGGAACAGGCCGTCTGGCTCCGCCTCCTGGAGCGGCTGAACACCGCAGGCCCGCCCGCCGACCCGCCGGGATGGGTGCGCCGCGCGGTGCGCTCCGAGGCCCGCCGCAGCCGTCGTACCGCCCGCGTCGAGCAGCCGTACGCCGTCGAGCCCGCGGACGACCGGCGGCACGGCCCCGAACAGCAGGCGATGACCGCGGACCGGCGCCGTGAAGTGCACGCGGCCGTGCGCCGGCTGCCCCGCCGCTGTCGTGGACTGATGGCCGCGCTGCTCTCCCCGGAAGACCTCACGTACCGGGAGATCGCAGGCGAGTTGGGTATCTCACAGGGCAGCTTGGGTCCGGAACGTTCCAGATGCCTGGGATGTCTGCGGCGATTGCTTGCGGTGGAGGTTGCGGCCCACTGACGACGGGGATAGGAGTGGGGGACGACCGGTGAACAGGTGAGCGGGAGGCATGCACACATGGGCATGAGCGTGACCATCTCGGCGGCGACCGAGCAGGACGCAGAACAGATCCTGAAGCTGCAGTACCTCTGCTACCAGAGCGAGGCCGAGCTGTACGGCGACTACGGCATCGAGCCGCTCACCCAGCCGCTCGACTCCCTCAGGGCGGAACTCGCGGGCGGCACGGTCCTGGTGGCCCGGCTCGGCGACGAGGTGGTGGCGTCCGTGCGGGGCGCTGTCGACGCCGACGGGACGGCCCGGATCAACAAGCTCATCGTCCACCCGCGCATGCAGCGGCACGGCCTCGGCGGACGGCTGCTCGCCGCGATCGAGACCCGGCTCGGCGCGGACGGCGCGGCCAAGTCCTTCCAGCTCTTCACCGGCCACCGCAGCGAGCACAACCTGCGTCTCTACCGCAAGCACGGCTACGCGCCCGTCTCCCGTGAGCGGGTCGACGAGCGGCTGACCCTGGTGACCCTCGCCAAGGGCGCCGACACCGTCGCGTACGCCACCAGCGCCTGACGGCCACGGCCGTCGGCCTCCACCCCGCCCGACGGCGGGAGCCGGGTCCGGCGGCCGCAGCGGTCCTAGAGGGTGGCCGTACGCGCCTTGCGCAGCCAGTACATGGCCGACAGCGGCAGCAGGACCGGGATGAAGAGATAGCCCATGCCGTAGTCCGACCACACCGTGGCGTCGGGGAAGGCGGACGGCTCCACGAGCGTCCAGGTCCCGACGATCAGCACACCCGCGAGCTCGGCGGCGCAGCACACCAGCGCCGCCCTGCGCGCCTTCTCCCCGCCCCGCACGAGCGAGTACGTGATGAAGCCGTAGACGAGACCGGCGACGGCGGAGAGAGAGTAGGCGAGCGGCGCCTTGTCGAACTCCGTGGAGATCTGCACGGCCGACCGCGAGACCGCGCCGACCACCATCACCCCGTACAGCCAGACCAGCAGGATGCCCGGGCCGCTGATCAGGCGGGTACGCCCGGTGGCCGCCGGTACCTCGTCCACCGTGTCGTCCCGCCCGTCCCGAGGCACGCTCGCGTTCTCCTCCGTGGCCGTCATCTCAGCCTCCCCAGATGTCATAGAGCCGCACTTCGAGCACGGCGAGGACGATGCCGCCCGCCGCCACCGTGGCCGAACCCCAGCGGGTGCGCTCCGCCAGCGACATGAATCCCACGGCGGGAACACACGCGAAGGCGCCGAGCAGATACGCCACGAAGATCGTCGTGCCCTGCTCCGGCTTCTCGCCGCGTGCCAGCTGGACCACGCCGACCACCAGCTGGACCGCGGCGAGCAGCGAGACCACGGCCATGCCGATGAAGTGCCAGTCCTTCGTCGGCTGATCACGGTAGGCGGCCCAGCCGCACCAGGCGGCGAGCGCGAGCGCGGCGACGGTCGTCGCAACCGTCAGGGCATCAAGCATGCCGTGACCCTATTACGGGCCAAAAGGCCTGATGCGCTCGCCCCCGGGGTGCCCCTTAGGGTCGAAGGCATGAAGATCCACGCTGACGCCCTCCTGTTCGACAACGACGGCACCCTCGTCTCGTCCCTGGACTCGGTGAACCGCTGCTGGACCCGCTGGGCGCAGGAGTACGGCATCACCGCCGAGGACTTCGCCCGGATCGAACTGCACGGCCGCCCCGCCGCCGAGATCGTCGCCGACCTGCTGCCCCCGGAGACCGCCCCCGAGGCCCTCGCCAGGGTCGAGCAGCTGGAACTCGAGGACGTCGCGGGCGGGGTGGTCCCGCTGCCCGGCACTCTCGCCCTGCTCGCCGCCCTGCCCGCCGAGCGCTGGGCCGTCGTCACCTCGGCCACCCGCCGGCTCGCCGAGGCCCGGCTGGCCGAGGTCGGCATCCTCCCCAAGACGCTGATCGCCGCCGACGACATCACCCGCGGCAAGCCCGACCCGGAGCCCTACCTGCTCGCCGCCCGTCGGCTGGGCGTCGACCCGGCCCGCTGCGTCGTCTTCGAGGACGCCCCGGCCGGACTCCAGTCGGGCCGCGCCGCCGGGATGACCACCGTGGCGTTGGCCACAACGCACCGGGCCCACGAGCTGGACGCCGACCACGTCGTCGCGGACCTCTCCGCCCTGTCGGTACTGGTCACCGCCGGGGGCGTGGAGCTCTCCGCCCGGGACTGAACACCGTCCACCACTGTCCGCTATTCGGACAGCGGTGGCGGGCCCCCACTTGGCGTCTGCTTTACTTCATCCCATGACCACGACGAGCAGCCGCATCCTTGCGACCGAGGCGACCATGACGCCCGGTGCTCGCTGTATGTGTCGAATGCGCGCCTTCTAGAGGGCCCCCGCACCACCGCCTGATCCCGCGCCCCGAAGCGGGATCGCCGCGCCCTGTGTCCGTACCGCGTACGTGACCCGGCTGCCCCGCGCACCTGTTCTCCCTCCGGTTCACTCGCCATCGCGAGAACCCGTGCCGCGTTCCCGCCCGCATGCACCCGTGCCCCGGCGTACACCCACGCCCGCACTCGACAGTGACGGAATCCCCCCAGTGATCACGACAACGGGCCTCACCAAGGTCTACCGCTCGCGCGGCCGTGAAGTGACCGCCCTCGACGGCGTCGATCTGCATGTCCGCGAAGGCGAGGTGTACGGCGTCATCGGTCAGTCCGGCGCCGGCAAGTCCTCCCTCATCCGCTGCGTCAACCTCCTGGAGCGCCCCACCGCCGGCACGGTCACCGTCGCCGGACAGGACCTGACCGCCCTCGCCGGGCGCGGCCCGCGCGCGGGCCGCGAACTGCGCCGGGCCCGCAACCGGATCGGCATGGTCTTCCAGCACTTCAACCTGCTGTCCTCGCGCACGGTGCAGGACAACGTCGAACTGCCGCTGGAGATCCTCGGCATCTCCGGCAGGCAGCGGTCCTCGAAGGCGCTCGAACTCCTCGACCTGGTCGGCCTCTCCGACAAGGCCAAGGCCTACCCCGCACAGCTCTCCGGCGGTCAGAAGCAGCGCGTCGGCATCGCCCGCGCCCTGGCCGGCGACCCCAAGGTGCTGCTCTCCGACGAGGCGACCAGCGCGCTCGACCCGGAGACCACCCGCTCCATCCTCCAGCTGCTGCGCGACCTGAACCGCCAGCTGGGCCTGACCGTCCTGCTCATCACGCACGAGATGGACGTCGTCAAGTCGATCTGCGACTCGGCCGCCCTGATGGAACGGGGCCGCGTCGTCGAGTCCGGCACCGTCAGCGAACTCCTCGCGACGCCCGGCTCCGAACTGGCCTCCGCGCTCTTCCCGGTCAGCGGGGACGTGTCGGGCGACGACCGCACCGTCATCGACGTCACCTTCGTCGGCGAGGCGGCGACCCGGCCGGTCATCTCGCAGCTCTCGCGCACCTACAACATCGACATCTCGATCCTCGGCGCCGCGATGGACACCGTCGCGGGACGCCAGGTCGGCCGGATGCGCATCGAACTGCCCGGCGGCTACGAGGAGAACGTCGTCCCCATCGGCTTCCTCCGCGAGCAGGGCCTGCAGATCGACGTCGTCGAACAGGCCGCCCAGGAGTCCGTGCTGGTGAAGGAAGGTGCCAAGTGACCTGGTCCGAGATGCAGCCCCTGCTGTCCCAGGCGTGTTGGGACACGCTCTACATGGTCGGCTGGTCCACGCTGATCGCGATCGTCGGCGGTCTCCCGCTCGGTGTCCTGCTCGTCCTCACCGACCGGGGCGGACTCCTGCAGAACGTGGTCGTGAACAAGATCGTCGGGCAGGTCGTGAACGTCGCCCGCTCGCTGCCGTTCATCATCCTGATGGTCGCGCTGATGAGCTTCACGCGCACGATCACCGGGACGACCATCGGGCGGGAGGCGGCCATCGTGCCGCTCGCCGTCGGCGCGATCCCGTTCTTCGCGCGCCTGGTCGAGACGGCGGTCCGTGAGGTGGACGGCGGACTCGTCGAGGCCGTGCAGGCGATGGGCGGCAACACCTGGACCGTCGTCCGCCGGGTCCTCGTACCCGAGTCGCTGCCCTCGCTGATCTCCTCGGCGACCACCACGATCGTCGCCCTCATCGGCTACTCGGCGATGGCCGGCACCGTCGGCGCGGGCGGCCTCGGCGACATCGCGATCCGCTACGGCTACCAGCGGTTCGAGACCGGAATGATGTGGATCACGGTCGCCATCCTCGCGGTCGTCATCTCCGTCATCCAGTTCGCCGGCGACTACGCCGCCCGCGGACTGCACCGACGCGGCGGCCAGTCCGGCGCCGCTCCGAAGCTGCGGTTCCTGAAGTCCCGGGAGCCCTCCGCCGCGGACGTCGGCAAGGTCGCCTGACACACCGGCCGGCCCGCGCCGCCCGCCGGCACCCACCCCCCTCGTTTTCCCCGTCCGCCTCATGACGGGGCAGCACCACCCATAAGGAAAGGCACTTTTCGTGCGTAACACCGCCAAGATCACCACCGCTGTCCTCGCCGCCGGAGCCCTCACCCTGGGCCTCTCCGCCTGCGGCTCCGACAAGGACTCCGCGTCCTCCTCCGACAAGAGCGGCCCGCTCGTCGTCGCCGCCAGCCCCGTCCCGCACGCCGAGATCCTCAACTTCGTCAAGAAGAACCTGGCGAAGAAGGCGGGCCTGGACCTGGAGGTCAAGGAGTTCCAGGACTACATCGTGCCGAACACCGCGACCGAGGACGGCTCGGTGGACGCCAACTACTTCCAGAACCAGCCGTACCTGGACGACTTCAACAAGAAGCGCGGCACCCACATCGTGCCCGTCGTCACGGTGCACCTGGAGCCGCTCGGCCTCTACTCCCACAAGGTGAAGAGCTCCGACGCCCTGAAGAGCGGTGCGACCGTCGCCGTCCCCAACGACGCGGTGAACGAGGCGCGTGCCCTGAAGCTGCTCGCCTCCAAGGGGCTCATCACCCTCAAGGACGGCGTCGGCAACGAGGCGACCCCGCAGGACATCTCCAAGAACCCGAAGAACCTGAAGTTCAAGGAGGTCGAGGCCGCTCAGACGCCCCGCTCCCTGGACGACGTGGACGCCGCGGTGATCAACGGCAACTACGCCATCTCCGCCGGCCTCAAGCCCGCCAAGGACGCCCTCGTCCTGGAGTCCGCGACGAACAACCCCTACGGCAACTTCCTCGCCGTCAAGAAGGGCAACGAGAACGACCCGCGCGTGAAGAAGCTCGCGAAGCTCCTCACCTCTCCCGAGGTCAAGAAGTTCATAGAGGACAAGTACGCCGGCTCCGTCATCCCCTCCTTCAAGTAGGCGAGGAGCGGCAGTTCACCGGCCGCGGGGCCGCACGGCCTCCCGGTCACCGCACGGGGTCCACTCCACTACCGGGAGTGGACCCCGTTGTGCCGTTCGGTGGTTTCATGCTGCATGCTGGGCAGTTCAGCGGACCTGGCGGTACATCAGGTCCGAAGTCCCCGACGGTTACGGAGCGTCGTATGACGAGCACCTTCCCCGACATCTCCATCAGCACGGAGCGGTTGGTCCTGCGTGCGCTCGACGATGACGATGTCGCTCCGCTGGCCGAGATGATGAACGACGAGATGGTGGCGGCCTGGACGTCGATCCCGCAGCCGTTCTCGCATGACGGCGCCCGCCACTGGATCAGCGACTACGCGCCCACGGAACGCGCGGAGGGGCGTGGACTCGACCTCGCCGTCACCGAGTTCCTCACCCAGCGCCTGGTCGGCGTCATCCAGCTCGGCAAGACCAACTGGCGCGTCCGTTCCACCGAGCTCTCCTACATCGTCGCCCCCTGGGCGCGGGGCGAGGGCTACGCCTCCGAAGCGGCGCTCGCCACCGCCCGGTGGCTCTTCCGGGAGCAGAAGTTCGAGCGCCTCGAACTGCGCACGGCCGCCGACAACACCGCCTCCCAGCAGGTCGCCCAGAAGATCGGCTGCATCAGCGAGGGTGTGCTGCGCAACGCCTGCATAGCGCGTACCCGGACCGAGGACGGCACCTGGGTCGACCTGCGCACCGACTTCATCGTGTGGAGCCTGCTGCCCGAGGACCTGGAGGACGTCGGCGAGCACCACGCCGACGCGGGCGGCTACACCTCGTACAACGACTGGAACTGAGCGGGGCGGGCAGAGGGAGGGCAGTCCGCGCGCCGGAAGTGCCGGCGCACGGGGGTCCGCGCGTCGCGCCGTCCGGACCGGCACGGCACCGTCCGGGCACACCAGGTACCCTCACGGAGCCCGCTCGGGCTGCGCCTGAGAACCCGCGACGACCTTCTGGAGACTGACGACGATGGCCGACCGGGTCACGGTGATCGGCTGGGACGGCTCGCCGCTGACCGCAGCCGCGCGCTCCGCCCTCGGCGCCGCCACCCTCGTGGCGGGTGCGGCCCATCATCTCGCGCTCCCCGAGGTGCCCGAGCGCGCCGAACGCATCCGCCTCGGCAGCGTCGCGCTCGCCGCCCGCCGCATCGCCGGCCACCGCGGTACCGCCGTCGTCTTCGCCGACGGGGACCCCGGATTCTTCGGCGTCGTCCGCACCCTGCGCGCTCCCGAGTTCGGTCTGGAGGTCGAGGTCGTCCCCGCCGTCTCCGCGGTGGCCGCCGCCTTCGCCCGCGCCGGGATGCCCTGGGACGACGCACAGGTGGTCGTCGCCCACGGCCGTACGCTGCGCCGCGCGGTGAACGTGTGCCGCGCCCACACCAAGGTCGCCGTCCTCACCTCGCCGGGCGCCGGCCCCGCCGAACTCGGTCTGCTGCTCGACGGAGTGCACCGCACCTTCGTCATCTGCGAGGAACTCGGCACGTCCGCCGAACAGGTCACGATGCTGACCTCGGACAAGGCGGCCGACCACACCTGGCGCGACCCCAACGTCGTGATCGTCATCGGCGGCTTCGTGGCCACCGCCGAAGGGGGCGGCTGGATAGCGGGCCGTGAGCCCGGCGCCGGACCACGCGGCTGGGCGCTCCCCGCCGAGACGTACGGCGGAGCCCTCGGCGAAGGCGAATCGGATCTGCTGCGGGCCGCCCAACTCGCCCGTCTGGGACCCCGCGTCGGCGACCTCGTCTGGGACATCGGCTGCGGCAGCGGTGCGTTCGCCACCGAGGCCGCCCGTACCGGCGCCGCCGTCATCGCGGTCGACCGCAGCCCGGGCTCCTGCGCCCGCACCGACCACGCCGCGCGGCGCTTCGGCGTCCAGATGCAGGTCGTGCACGGCACCGCGCCGCACATCCTGGAAGACCTGCCCGAACCGGATGTCGTCCGCATCGGCGGTGGGGGAGCGGCCGTCGTCTCGGCCGTCGCCGACCGCCGTCCCCAGCGCATCGTCGCGCACGCCTCCACCCGTGACGCCGCCGAACTCATCGGCCGCGACCTGACCGAACACGGTTACGACGTCGAGTGCGCTCTCATCCAGTCCGTCGAACTCGACACGAGGGCCTGGACGGAGAAGGAGCGGAGCGTCGCGTTCCTGCTCAGCGGCCGTCTGCCGGATCGCGCCCCGTGATCCTGTTGTCGTACTGCGCGCGGTAGGCTGGCCGATCGTTGTACCGCTCCCGTGGGGTCGGCCTTTCGTAGGCCAATGTCCGGAAAACCCGCCCGTTTTGAGGCGTGTGTGGTACGGCAGAACCGGAGGACGCGCAACGTGGCGTAGTCCACAGCAGGCGCTCGCGGATCATGCAGCCGCGAGGGCGGAACGACCGGGACAATGCCAGTTAATGGCTTTGTCGTCTTTGTTGGCCGGTCGTTCGTGCCGCTGGGCACGCACGCTCGTTCTTGACTACGGGGCGGTCGGTGCGCCGTTCCGGGCGAGCTGGACTTGGAAGCACTAACCGATGGGCGAGGGGTACGCATGACCGACACCGGCCAGGTCCCGGGCGAGGGAATGCCGGAGAGCGCAGGCATGGTGGAGCAGCCGGGCGTCGCCGCGCCGGGCGCGTACACCTACCTCGACCCCTCCGTGAGCCCCGCCGAGGACGACGACCTGCTTCTGCTGCCGGGCGCCCCCGGTGCCCAGGGCGCCTGGGGCAACGAGGTGCCGCCGCCGGCCCCCATGCCGTTCGCCCACGAGCCCGGCCCGCACGAGACGGCCGGACGCGACACCGGATCGGTCGATCTCGGCGCCGTCCGCACGGCCGGTCAGGTCCCCGCTCCGCAGCCCGTGCCGCCACGGCGCCCGCTGCACCTCGGTCCGCCCACGCCCGACGGCTCCTCCAGCCCCGTGCGCTCGCTGGCCGACCGCGGGCCCGCGGGCTCGCGCCCCGGCCCCATGGCCGCGCCGGTCACCCCGCTGCGCCACGCGGGGCCGCCGACCGTGGGACCCGAGTACCTCGACGTGCCGCCCACGGGGGACACCTCGCCGCAGGGCGCCGTGGCCTGGGGCGCTCCGCAGGCGGGCCTTGAGGTCCCGGCTGCAGAAACGGTCGTCCCGGAGCATTCCACCGCCCCCGTGGCCGCAGCCGACGCCGAGGCGCCGGACGACGCGAGCGCCGTGCCGGAGCCGGAGTTCCCGGCCGCCCCCTTCGACCACGGCCAGGACCCGGAGACCGCACCGGTGCCCGCGCCCGAGGCCGCGGAAGCGGCGTTCGACCTCCAGGACGCCGACGTGCAGGACGTCCCCCAGGCTTCGGCGAAGAGCCCCGTCGACGAGGCCGCGCCCGCTACGGACGTCCCGTCGGCACCCCAGGTCTCCGACGCCCCGCAGTTCCCGGACACCCCGCTGACCCTCGGCACGCCGGACTCCGTCCAGGCCGCCGGGCAGGCGGTGCCCGCGGACACCGACACCGACCTCTCCCTGTACGGGACGGACACCCCCGCGGAGGCGGACGCCGAGCCCTTCGCGCCCGAGCCGTACCCGGCGCCGGTCGAGGATCTCGTCGCCCCGCAGGCCCCGCAGGAGACCGGCGAGCAGGACGTGTACGCGGCGCCCCCGGCCCAGTTCGCCGAACAGAACGGTCATCTGCCGGAGCCGGCCGCCGCGTTCGCGGAAGAGGCACCTCCGGCGGACGCCGAGCAGCCTTCCGTCCAGCACTTCGACGCGTCCGAGTCGGCCCTGTCGGCTCTCACCGCGCACACCGCCGACGCCTCGCACGGCCGTCCCGTCGACGGTCTCGACGCCTTCCGGGCAGGGGAGTTCACCGAGCCGGCCACGTTCGCCGACGCCTCCTTCACCTCGAACGGCGCCGCCCTGCGGGTGGACGGAGCCTTCGCCCCCGAGGGCGTCGCCTTCGCCGAGGACGCCGCGGCGCACGCCCCGCACGGCGTCCCGGTCGGCGTGGCCGCACACGCGGACGCCTCCCACCCGGCGCCGGGCCACCCGCACGGCGAGCCGCACCACCAGGAGCCGACAGGCGCCCCCGGATTCGCCGGAGCTCCCCTCGAGCCCTCCGCGGACCACTCCCTCGGCCGGTTCGTGCCCGTGGAGGGCCAGGTGCCGACCACGCCGCACCTGGCGCCGACCCCGCCGCACGCCATGACCGTGCCGCCGCTTCCCGTGGAGGAGCAGCCGCCGGTCCAGGAGCCCGAGTTCGTCGCGGCGCCCGTACCGGCGGAGGAGCCCGCCGGCGCGTTCGTGGACGCGGACGCCGAGCCCGTCGCGCAGCCGGCCGTTCCCGCGCCGCGCGAGGCGGAGGCCGCGCCCGGGGAGACCGCCGATCCCGGCCCGCTCGATGTGGAGCCGGAACCCGTCGCCGCGCAGCTCGCGGAGGACCTGGACACCCGGGTCGCCGACCAGGAGGAGAGCACGGCCGCAGTGGAAGACGTACGAGAGTCCAGCGGCCCGGCGGCCCCCGGCTACGACGACGCCGAGCGCGAGGCGGTGCTGCGCGTGATGCGTGAGCGCCGTGACATCCGCAACGGCTTCCGCAGCGACCCGATCCCGCACGACGTGCTGCTGCGGGTCCTGGAGGCCGCGCACACCGCGCCGTCCGTCGGGCACTCCCAGCCCTGGGACTTCGTCGTCATCCGCTCCGCCGACACCCGGCGCAGCATGCACGAACTCGCCCAGCGTCAGCGCGAGGCCTACGCCAAGTCGCTTCCCAAGGGCCGTGCCAAGCAGTTCAAGGAACTGAAGATCGAGGCCATCCTCGACACCCCGGTGAACATCGTCGTCACCGCCGACCCGACCCGCGGCGGCCGGCACACCCTGGGCCGGCACACCCAGCCGCAGATGGCCCCGTACTCCTCCGCCCTCGCCGTCGAGAACCTGTGGCTCGCCGCCCGCGCGGAGGGCCTCGGCGTCGGCTGGGTCAGCTTCTTCGACGAGCGGGAGATGGTCCGCGCCCTCGGGCTCCCCGACCACCTGGAGGTCGTCGCCTACCTGTGCGTCGGGTACGTCGACGAGTTCCCCGACGAGCCCGAGCTGATGCAGGCCGGCTGGTCCAAGCGCCGCCCGCTGTCCTGGGTCGTGCACGAGGAGACGTACGGCCGCCGCGCGCTGCCCGGCGAGGAGCCGCACGACCTGCTCGCCGAGACCGTCTCCAACATCCGCCCCCTGGACGCCAAGGCGCTCGGCGAGGCGTGGGAACGCCAGAAGCGGATGACCAAGCCCGCGGGCGCCCTCGGCATGCTGGAGATCATCTCCGCGCAGTTGTCCGGCCTGTCCCGGATGTGCCCGCCGCCGATCCCCGAGCCGGCCGCCGTCGCGATCTTCGCCGGTGACCACGGGGTGCACGCGCAGGGCGTCACGCCGTGGCCGCAGGAGGTCACCGGTCAGATGGTGGCCAACTTCCTGGGCGGCGGGGCGGTCTGCAACGCCTTCGCCAACCAGGTGGGCGCCGAGGTCTGCGTCATCGACGTGGGCGTGGCCTCCGACCTGCCGGCCACTCCGGGTCTGCTGCCGCGCAAGGTCCGCGCGGGCACCGCCGACATGACGACGGGTCCGGCCATGACCCGTGAGGAGGTCGTGGCCGCGCTGGAAGTGGGCATCGAGACCGCCCGCGACCTCGTGGCCGCCGGCAACAAGGCACTGCTCACCGGTGAGATGGGCATCGCCAACACCACCGCGTCGGCCGCCCTGATCGCCGTCTACACCGGCGCCGACCCCTCCGAGGTCACGGGACGCGGTACCGGCATCAACGACGAGACCCTGGCGCGCAAGACCGAGGTCGTCCGCCGCGCCGTCGAGCTCCACCAGCCGGACCCCGCGGACCCCATCGGCGTCCTCGCGGCCGTCGGCGGACTCGAACACGCGGCCATGGTGGGCCTCCTCCTCGGCGGCGCGTCGCTGCGCACGCCGGTGATCCTGGACGGCGTCAGCGCCGGCGCGGCCGCCCTGGTGGCCCGCGCGATCGCCCCCGAGGTCCTGGCCGCCTGCATCGCGGGCCACCGCAGCGCCGAGCCCGGTCACGTCGCCGCCCTGAACAAGCTGGGCCTGCGCCCGCTGATCGACCTCGACCTGCGCCTCGGCGAGGGAACCGGCGCCCTGCTGGCCCTCCCCGTGGTGCAGAGCGCGGCCCGCGCCATGCACGAGGTGGCCACGTTCGACTCGGCCGGCGTGACCGAGAAGTAGGTCCACCGGCGGCGGACCGGGTGGGCAGGCGCTCCGCGCCGCCCACCCGGCGCCGCCGTAGGCTGGACGCGCACCTAAGATCCCCACGTCAGGGCAGCTCCGATGTCGCAGCGCGCCCGTCCGCACCGCCTGCCCGTACGAGGAGTCGCACCTCCATGGCCGAACACCCCGCCTACCCCGTGGGCCTCCGCCTGACCGGACGTCGTGTCGTCGTCCTCGGCGGCGGCCAGGTGGCCCAGCGACGGCTCCCGGCGCTCATCGCGGCAGGTGCGGCCGTCCACCTCGTGTCACCGGGGGCCACGCCGTCGGTCGAGGCGATGGCGGACGCCGGCGAGATCACCTGGACCCGACGCGCGTACGAGGACGGTGACCTCGCCGACGCCTGGTACGCGCTGATCGCCACGACCGACGAGGACGCCAACGCCGCGGCGTCCGCCGAGGCGGAGCGCCACCGGGTCTGGTGCGTCCGCGCGGACGACGCCGACCGGGCGACCGCCTGGACCCCGGCCACCGGCCACAGCGAAGGCGTGACCGTCGCCGTCCTCACCACGAACGCCAAGGGCCGCGACCCCCGCCACACCGCCGCGATCCGTGACGCCGTGGTCGAGGGACTGCGCGACGGCACCCTCGTCGCGCCGCACCACCGCACCCGGACCGCCGGTGTCGCCCTGGTCGGCGGCGGACCCGGCGACCCCGACCTCATCACGGTCCGCGGCCGCCGCCTGCTCGCCGAGGCCGACGTGGTGATCGCCGACCGGCTCGGCCCCCGCGACCTGCTCGCCGAACTCCCGCCGCACGTCGAGGTGATCGACGCGGCGAAGATCCCGTACGGGCGGTACATGGCCCAGGAGGCCATCAACAACGCGCTCATCGAGCACGCGAAGCAGGGCAAGTCCGTGGTCCGGCTGAAGGGCGGCGACCCGTTCGTCTTCGGCCGCGGCATGGAGGAGGCGCAGGCGCTCGCCGAGGCGGGCATCGCCTGCACGGTCGTCCCCGGCATCTCCAGCTCGATCTCGGTCCCGGGCGCGGCCGGCATCCCGGTCACCCACCGGGGTGTCGCACACGAGTTCACCGTGGTCAGCGGCCATGTCGCCCCGGACGACGAGCGCTCGCTCGTCGACTGGGCCGCGCTCGCCCGGCTCCGCGGCACCCTCGTCGTCCTCATGGGCGTCGACAAGATCGGCAGGATCGCCGACACCCTCGTGGCGCACGGCAAGCCGGCCGACACCCCCGTCGCCCTCGTCCAGGAGGGCACGACCGCCGCCCAGCGCCGCGTCGACGCCACCCTGGCCACCGTGGCCGAGACGGTCCGCGCCGAGGACGTTCGCCCGCCCGCCGTCATCGTCATCGGCGAGGTCGTGAACGCGGGCCCCGGAACCCCTCAGTAACCACGGGTAACCAACCCGTTCCCAGCCGTTGGCACCGCACCCAGGACAAGGCAGTATCACCCTGTGGCCGATCTCATCACCGTCGACAACCCCGACGACCCGCGTCTGAGCGACTACACGGGCCTGACCGACGTGGAACTGCGCCGCAAGCGCGAACCCGCGGAGGGCCTGTTCATCGCCGAGGGCGAGAAGGTCATCAGACGTGCCAAGGACGCCGGGTACGAGATGCGCTCCATGCTCCTGTCGGCCAAGTGGGTCGACGTCATGCGCGACGTCATCGACGAACTCCCGGCGCCCGTCTACGCGGTCAGCCCGGAGCTCGCCGAACAGGTCACCGGCTACCACGTGCACCGCGGAGCCCTCGCCTCGATGCAGCGCAAGCCGCTGCCCACCTCGGACGAACTCCTGCGCACCGCGCGCCGGGTGGTCGTCATGGAGTCGGTCAACGACCACACGAACATCGGCGCCATCTTCCGCTCCGCCGCCGCCCTCGGCATGGACGCGGTCCTGCTCTCACCGGACTGCGCGGACCCTCTCTACCGCCGCTCCGTGAAGGTCTCGATGGGCGCGGTCTTCTCCGTCCCGTACGCCCGGCTGGAGGCCTGGCCGAGGAGCCTGGACTCGGTCCGCGACGCCGGATTCAGCCTGCTCGCCCTCACCCCGGACGAGAAGGCCAGGTCCCTCGACGAGGCGGCCCCGCACCGCATGGACCGGGTCGCGCTGATGCTCGGCGCGGAGGGCGACGGTCTGTCCACCCGCGCGCTGATGGCGGCCGACGAGTGGGTCCGCATCCCGATGGCCCACGGGGTCGACTCCCTGAACGTGGGAGCGGCGGCGGCGGTCGCCTTCTACGCCGTGGCCACGGGCCGCCCCGAGAGCTGACGTCCGCGCGGACGGCCACCGGCCGCCCGCGCCCTCAGCCGTCCAGGTGCATGTCACCGCGGTACGTGTCGGCCATCAGGTCGTCCGTCGGCAGCGGTGTGAACGCCGGCTGCTCTCGGCGCACGTCCTTGCGCGGGTTTCCGTCGTCCAGCCCCCGGGCCGGGCCCTGGCACCCCTGGGCGACCGCGATCCCGAGCGCGACCAGCAGCGTCACCACGACGAAGACGAAGAGGCGCTGGCGCAGCAGCCGCGGATTGGCGGGCCGCCGGCCCGTGCCGGTCGTCCGCGGCCCCGGCCGCCCGGCGCCGCTGCGGGGCGCGGGCCTGCTGCCGGAACGCCCGGTGTTGCGGGCCGGAGCGGGACGCGCCCCCGACCGTGATCCGCCGCTCGTCCCTCCGGTGCGCGGCGGGGGAGTGGCCTGCGGGCGCCGCTGGGTGCGCTGCTCGGCGTACTGCTCGGCCAGCCGGCCCGACGGACGGTCCGGGTCGTTGCGGGGCGCCGGCGGCCGTACGTCGGGCATGCCCTGCGCCTCGCGTGCCGCGATCTCCTTGAGCCGCAGCGACAGTTGGAGCGTGCTGGGCCGCTCCTCGGGGTCCTTCGCCAGGCAGGCGCGGACGAGCGGCGCGAGCGCGTCCGGCACACCCTGCAGATGGGGTTCCTCGTGCACCACCCGGTAGAGCATGACCTCGGAACTGCCCTGTCCGAAGGGCGAGTCCTGGGTCGCGGCGTACGCCAGGGTGGCGCCGAGCGCGAACACGTCCGTGGCCGGGGTGACGGCCGCGCCGCGCACCTGCTCGGGCGCCAGGAAGCCGGGCGAGCCGACGGCCGTACCGACGTGCGTGAGCGTGCTGGCCCCGGTCGCCCAGGCGATGCCGAAGTCGATGATCCGCGGCCCCTTCGGGGACAGCAGGATGTTCGAGGGCTTGAGGTCGCGGTGGACCACGCCCGCCTCGTGCACCGCGACGAGCCCCTCGGAGAGGGCCGCACCGACGGCGGCCACGTCGGCGGCCGACAGGGGCCCTTCCTCCGAGACCTTGTCGTGCAGGGAGGGGCCGGGCACGTACTGCGTGGCGAACCACGGCCGGTCGGCCTCCAGGTCGGCGGCGACGAGCCGCGCCGTGCAGCCGCCCCTGATCCGCCGGGCCGCCGAGACCTCACGGGCGAACCGCGAGCGGAACTCCTGATCCTCCGCCAGATCCGGCCGGATCACCTTCAGTGCGACCCGCTGTCCGCGCCGGTCGGAGCCCAGGTAGACAACGCCCATCCCGCCCGCGCCGAGCCGTCGGTGAAGCCTGAACGAGCCGACGACACGCGGGTCCTCGCGCCTCAGGCGCATCATCGCCATGTCCATCCCCGCTGCCCGGTCCGTTTGACGAGCCACAGCTTACGTTTCCGCGGCCGGGTGCGCGCAGAGGCCGCGCCCTCTCGTCCCGATCGATTGTCAGTGCCGGGTGGGAAACTTGAAAGGTGGTCAGGGAGCGTGCGCCCAGGACCTCTTTGGGGAGCTCGGTATCCCAACCACCCGTCGCAGAAGGGGGATTGAGCCCGTGAAGGGTGACCGCGTGGAGATAGTGGTGGACGCAGGGGACACGACGCGTACGTACGAGGTGGTGGCGAGCAGGGCGGGTCGCCGGGTGGAGACAGCGGTGCGCCGAGGGGTGGTGGAAGTGAGCGAAGTCACCCGAAGCGGATCAGTGGTGCGGACCGCCCGCTTCATGGCGACTCGGGTGCTCGCGCTCGTCGAGCAGCCGGTGCCCCGTGAGGACAGTTCGGAACAGTAGGGGCACATCGGACACCCTGTCCGGGAAGACCCTGAGACCTGGGTCCCCGTCTCCACCCAGGGGAGTACTCCGCAGGTCATCGCTCATCCTCCGGGAGGCCCGGCAATCGGTACGAGGGCATGACGACCCGTCCTCGGCGCGCGCCTAGATTTGAGGTCAAGCGGCGGGTGCAGCACTCGTCCCCCGAGGTCAAGCACCCGCCGCTGCCAACCACAACAGAAGCTCGGTCAGGAGAGGGACCATGACCCGGACGGCATCGCGGACAGCGCTCCGCACGCAGGGACGCAGAGCGTACGGCGCAGCGTTCGGCACCCGTCGTCAGGGGCAGCGCCACCCCTTGGTGGCGACAGCCATGGTCCTTCCACTGGCGGCCCTGCTCGTAGTCGTCTTCGGCGGCTGGGACGCAGTGGTCACACAGGCGTCGTCCGTGGGCGTGATGCTGGGGCGCTGAGCGGCGCCCCAGGCCCGGAAGAGCGGTCCGGGCGGGGACATCCGGCCATGAAACCCCGTGGGGACGGGGGTGCGGCGGACGGCACGAGGAATGCCCGCGCAGCTGGGGAGCTGCGCGGGCATTCTTCATGCCCGCCGCGGGTGTTGCGCCGGGTGCCCGCGGGCAGGGTGCCGCGAGGCGCGGGCCGGCCCTTCCGCCCTTGCCTCGTCTGCGTACGCTCACCGGCAGGCGTCGTACTACCTCAGGGGGACCCGTGACCGCAGACACCCTGCTGCCCGCGCTCACCGCCAGCGCCCGGTACGCGGCCCACCCCGCGAGCGACACGGACTGCTCCTGCGCCGCCGAGGACGCGCTGCTCGCCGATCGGGACGACGGCACCGTGGTCCGGCACGGCGGCACCGTCGCCAAGGCCCACGCCCCGGACACCGACCCCGCGGCACTCGCCCGCCGTCTGTCCGTGGCCGCGGAACTCCCCGGCGTCCTGCTGCCTCCGCTGGCCAGCACCCCGGCCGGCCTCCTCGGCCGCCAGGTGACCCTCTGGCCGTACGGCAGCCCCGTCGACCCCGACGCCCCCGACGCGGCTCCCTGGGAGGCGGCCGCGACCCTGCTGGCCCGACTGCACCGGGCTCCCGTCCCCGTCGGTCTGCCGCCCATGCGCGGGCCGCTCAAGGCCGCCCGCGCGATCGCCCGCCTGCGCGCCGCCGGACCGCACCCGGGTGCGGCTCCCGTGCTGCGGGCCTGGGCCGGCCTGCCCGACTGGGCCCGGGCGCAGGCGCCGATGGCCGCCACGACCCTCTGTCACGGCGACCTGCACCTCGGACAGCTCGTCCGCCATCCCGCGCCGGACGGCCCGTGGGTCCTCATCGACATCGACGACCTCGGAGCCGGCGACCCCACCTGGGACCTGGCCAGGCCGGCCGCCTGGTACGCCTGCGGACTGCTCCCGCCCGACGAGTGGCTCCGCTTCCTGACCGCGTACCAGGACGCGGGCGGCCCGGCCGTCCCCGTAGAAGGCGATCCCTGGCCTTCCCTGGACGTCGCCGCCCGTGCCCTCACCGTGCAGACGGCGGCCCTGGCCGTCGCCAAGTCCGCGGCGGCGGACCGGCCGTTGGACGAGGTGCAGCAGGCCGTCGTCGACGCCTGTGACCGAATGAGTGGTGAACCACCCGAGTTGGGTCAAGGTTTCGCGACGTAGGGTGCAACCGACCGAAGCCGGGCAGTGTCTGTCCTGGCGGAAGCAGTACCGACCGGCGAGGAGTTGAGCCGAGCATGCAGTGTCCGAAATGCCATGCGCCGATGCACACGTACAACCGCAATGGCGTCCAGATCGAGCAGTGCAGCGGCTGCCGCGGGATATTTCTCGACTACGGCGAGCTGGAGGCGCTGACGCGCGTGGAGTCGCAGTGGTCGCAGCCCGCGCCGCCGCCCCAGGGCGCTCCGCAGGCGTACCCGTCCGCCCCCGCGCCCGCGTGGGGAGCCCCGCAGCACGGCGGCCACGGCGGTGGTCACTACGGCGGGCACGGCGGCCACCACCGTCACAAGAGCTTCGGCCACATGCTCTTCTCGTCCTGAACGACCGAAGGGGCCCCTCCGCGACGGAGGGGCCCCTTCGCCGTGCGTGCCCCGGCACGGCCGGAGCACGACGAAGCCCCCGACCGTACGAGACGGCCGGGGGCTTCGGGTGGTGCGCGATACTGGGATTGAACCAGTGACCTCTTCCGTGTCAGGGAAGCGCTCTCCCGCTGAGCTAATCGCGCAGGTCACGCGGCCGGAAGCCACGCTTGCTGCTCATACTGCGTGCGCGATACTGGGATTGAACCAGTGACCTCTTCCGTGTCAGGGAAGCGCTCTCCCGCTGAGCTAATCGCGCGGGGATCCTTGCGGACCAGTGGACGATACTGGGATTGAACCAGTGACCTCTTCCGTGTCAGGGAAGCGCTCTCCCGCTGAGCTAATCGTCCTTGGAGGTGGAGACGGGATTTGAACCCGTGTAGACGGCTTTGCAGGCCGTTGCCTCGCCTCTCGGCCACTCCACCAGGAGTGCGGGGGTTCGGGAAGATCCCCCACTTCCTGCGAGCGGACGACCAGGTTCGAACTGGCGACCTCAACCTTGGCAAGGTTGCGCTCTACCAACTGAGCTACGTCCGCTTGTCGTTTCCGTTCCGCTTGCGCGGCCCGGCGACGAGTTGAACTCTAGCGGATTCCCGGGCCAGCACAAAAACGCGTTTGTGCAGCGTGCTGCCCCCTGTCCGCCCGAGGACATGGTCAGGGCACCCGCGGGACACCCGCTCTAGACTCGGCTGCGTGCTCGACCACCCTCCTCTCGCCCGCTTCGGCGGTCTCGTCGCGACCGGTCTCCTCGACGTCACCAGCGATCCCGCCGCTCTGGACTCGGCCGGTTTCTGGGCCGTCGCGGCCGACTTCGAGGGGCGCCTGACCTGCGCCCGCTTCCGCGACGTACGCCGGGAGCCGGTGCCCGCGCCGGTGCCCGGCCGATGGCACGGACCCGCCGCCGGTGACTGGACGTCGTCCCTCGACCGCGCCGCGTACACCGCGGGCGTACGCCGGATCCGCGAGCACATCGCCGCCGGCGAGGTCTACCAGGCGAACCTCTGCCGGGTCCTGTCCGCGCCCCTCCCGCCCGACGCGGACGTGGACGCGCTGACCGCCCTGCTGGCCCACGGCAACCCGGCCCCCTACGCGGGAACGATCCGGCTGCCCGCCCACGGTGTCGAGATAGCCACGGCCTCTCCGGAACTCTTCCTGCGCCGCTCGGGCCGTGCGGTCGAGTCCGGGCCGATCAAGGGCACCGGTCGCACCGAGGCGGACCTGCTGGAGAAGGACTACGCCGAGAACGTCATGATCGTGGACCTCGTCCGCAACGACATCGGCCAGGTCTGTGTCCCGGGCAGCGTGAGCGTGCCGGACCTGTGTGTCGTCGAGAAGCACCCGGGCCTCGTGCACCTCGTGTCCGCCGTCCACGGCGAGCTGCGCGCCGACGCGGGCTGGCCGGAACTCCTCGGCGCGGCCTTCCCGCCCGGTTCCGTCACCGGAGCGCCGAAGTCCAGCGCCCTGCGGATCATCGACACCCTGGAGACCGTGCCGCGCGGCCCGTACTGCGGGGGCATCGGCTGGGTCGACGCCGACCGCGGCACCGGTGAGCTGGCCGTGGGCATCCGCACCTTCTGGATCGACCGCGCCGACGCCTTCCTGCGCTTCGGCACCGGAGCCGGCATCACCTGGGGCTCCGACCCCGAGGGGGAGTGGCGGGAGACCGAACTGAAGGCGTCCCGGCTGCTCGCGGTAGCGTCGGGAGTGTACGAGGCGGGTGACGGGACCCCCACCCCCTGAGCCGGGCCCGGGCACCGCACACACCACCGGGGCGACGACGCCACTCCGGACGACGTGTCCGGCACTCTCATGCGAGGTAACCAGTGAAGCTTTGGCTCGACGGCGGGCTGCAGGACGTCGACACCGCCCGCGTCTCCGTCTTCGATCACGGACTGACCGTGGGTGACGGCATCTTCGAGACCGTGAAGGCCGTCGACGGCCGGCCGTTCGCGCTGACCCGTCACCTCGACCGGCTGGCCCGCTCCGCGCGCGGCCTCGGGCTGCCCGAACCCGACGCCGACGAGGTGCGCCGCGCCTGCGCCGCCGTCATCGACGCCAACCCGATGCCGCTCGGCCGGCTGCGCATCACCTACACCGGCGGCCACGGCCCGCTCGGCTCCGACCGCGGCGATCAGGGACCCACCCTCGTCGTCGCGCTCGGCGCCTCCGACCGGCGGCCCGACGCGACCGCCGTCGTCACCGTCCCCTGGACCCGCAACGAACGCGGCGCCCTGACCGGCCTCAAGACCACCTCGTACGCCGAGAACGTCGTCGCCCTGGCCCGCGCGCGTGAACACGGCGCGTCCGAGGCGCTGTTCGCCAACACGGTGGGTCAACTCTGCGAGGGCACCGGGTCGAACGTCTTCGTCGTGCTCGACGGCGAGATCCACACCCCGCCCGTCGCCTCCGGCTGTCTCGCCGGCATCACCCGCGCCCTCGCCGTCGAGTGGACCGGCGCCCGGGAGACCGACCTGCCGCTGGACGTCCTGGAGCGCGCCGACGAGGTCTTCCTCACGTCCACCCTGCGCGACGTGCAGGCCGTGCACCGGGTCGACGGACGTGAACTGCCGGGTGCGCCCGGCCCGGTGACCGCCAAGGCGATGCGGGTCTTCGACGAGCGCGCGGGCGACGACCTCGATCCCTGACCGGTCCGCGGCGGCCGGCACCCCGCGATCGGGGGGGTAATTCGGCTGCCCCCGCACTCCTCAGGGGGTACAACTCCTCTGATGACCACCACCCTGCGGCCGACCGAGCCGCTTCAGCTCGCCGACAACGGGACGCGTTCACGCCGCTACCAGGTGTGCGTGAACAGTCGCCCGGTCGGTGCGGTCCACCTGGCGACGAGCCCCGAGCTCGGGCCCGCCTTCGCCAAGATCCACGATCTGCGCATCGAGGAACCCGACCGGGGCCGCGGCCGGGGCACCGTGGCCGCGCTGGCCGCCGAGGAGGTGGCACGCGGCTGGGGCTGCCGGCAGATCGAGGTGGCCGTCCCCGGCGACGCCCCCAGAGCGCTCGGGCTGACACGGGCGCTCGGATACGTCCTGCGCAACCGCGCCATGGAGAAGGCCCTCGACGGCACGGCGCCTGCGCTGCCGTCGGGCAGTGCCGAACGGCCCATGAAGCGGGCCGAGTACGAGGTCTGGGACCGGACCGGCCGGCAGGAGTACACGCAGGACTGGGTGAAACGCGGCCTGCCCGAGAGCGAGGCGCGTACCAAGGCGGACCGGGACTTCGGCCTCGCGCTGCCGCAGGGCCCGGACACCGACGGCGCGCGCCTGACCGTGCTGGAGCACGAGGGCGTCCCGGTGGGCGAACTGTGGCTGGGCCACCGGGGCGAGCGGGCCTTCGTCTACGACGTCGCGGTCCGTGAGGGCCACCGCGGCCACGGCCACGGCCGGACGCTCATGCTGATCGCCGAGGCGCAGGCGGCCGCCGCCGGATTCCGTCGCCTCGCGCTGAACGTCTTCGCGGGCAACCTCCCGGCCGAACGGCTCTACGAGTCCCTCGGCTACGCGACGACCGAGAGCTACCTCTACAAGAGCCTGCTGTAGCCGGCCGGGCGACAGCAGGCCACGAGAACCGTCCGGCCCGGACCGACACGCCAAGCCGCCTGAGAGGTGGGCCCGTTGGGCGGTCCGGGGCGGTCGTCAGGCCTGTTCGGCGAGCAGCCGGTCGGCGATCTCCTCGATGCGCTCGCGCAGCCCCTCCTGGCTCTTGCCGCCGTCCAGCCGCTCACCGTCGATGACGTAGGTCGGTGTCCCGGTGACGCCGATCGCCTTGCCCTCGGCCTGGTCGGCGTCGACGATCAGGATGTGCCGGCCGTCGATCAGGGCGGTGTCGAACTCCTCGGCGTCCAGGCCGAGTTCCCCGGCGATCTCGATCAGGAGGGGTTCGCCCTTGCGGTCCAGCTCCGCCACCCGGTCGAGCACGGCCTCGACGTACGGCCAGGCGCTGCCCTGCTCGGCGGCCTCCTCGGCGGCCTGCGCCGCGGCGAACGCGTGCTTGTGCTTCTCCAGCGGGAAGTGCCGCAGCCGCAGCTCCAGACGGTCGCCGTAGCGGGCGCGCAGGGCCTGCAGATCGGCGAGAGCGTCACGGCAGTCGGCGCACTGCAGCTCGCACCACACGTCCAGGACGACGGGGGCCGGAGGCTGGGTGGAGGAGGCGGGGGAGTCGTTCATGGGGCCCAGTCTCCCAGCTCCGGAAGGGGGCGGACCAACCGGGACCTGGGGAGGAGGGCATCCCCGAGATGTCCCTGAGGTTGGCTCGGGGCGTGGCCCCGGGGGTGGGTCACGGTGCAGGATGGAGGGGACGAACCGCCCGTTCGACCGAGCCCTGCCTGGAGGACCGGATGATTGCAGAGACCGTCTGTTCAGCCGTCTCCGTCGCCGGCCTCGGCATCGCCGCGGTCACGGCCTACCGCAAGCGTTTCCTGTCGGCGGCCCGCATCGCCGCGTACTCGCTGGTGCCGATCGGCCTGGTCATGACCGGTGTGGTCGGCTGGCTGGCCGACACCGCGTTCAGTCCGACCGCGTGGGCCGGCTTCGTGGTGCTCGGCGGCGCCTGGGTGCTCTTCATGATCACCCGTGCCGTGGAGCGGCGCGGTGGCGGGACGCGCAAGGAGCGCAGGGCGGCCAAGGCCGCCGCGGAGCGCGACGCCGTCGCCCCGGCGGCCTCGGCCCCGTCCCTCGGCCAGGCCTCCCGGCCGGCGGCGCAGCCCGCGGCCCGGCCGACCGCCAAGCCCGCCGCGCAGCCCCGGCGGTCCGAGGGCTCCGGTGACGACTTCAGCGATATCGAGGCGATCCTCAAGAAGCACGGCATCTGAGAGCACGGCACCGGCGAAGCGGCCCGTCAGGGCGGCACGCCACTCGATCCGTCCGATCCGAGAAGCGCGGCGTCGGAGCGGTACGGCTCCCGGGGCCGACCCGCCACAAGATCGCACGCGGGGCGCACGGAACGTACGGAACCGTTCAGGTTCGGGCACGCCCGTCACATGATCCAGCGAACTCCCGTATATTCCGTGCGTGTTGATCGCGCAGTGGGTGCCACCTGCGTCATCATCGCCCGCGAGATGCTGGACACAACACCGAGCGACACCGCCGCCCCGCCCAAGGAGCGGCGAGGTTGTCTCTTCGCGCTCTCCCAGCCGCCACTGATGATCTTCCTGACAGTGATCGGCTGCCTGCTACTCATGGCTTCGCTGCACGACCTGCTGCTGCTCTGAGCTGTACACGGAGCCCCTGGCGTCACCCGCCGAGGGCTCCGTCGGTCCGGTCTCCCGAGGGGGCGGCCGCCCGTTGAGTCCACGTGTCCACCCTCCCGCCCGCTGCACCCGCTCCCGGTGCCTCGGCGTGCCCCGAAAGCCCCGAGGTGCCGCTCAGCCCGCGGCCTCCTTGCGGCGCGCCCGGTAGGCGGCCACGTGGAGCCGGTTCCCGCAGGTACGGCTGTCACAGTAGCGGCGCGAACGGTTGCGGGAGAGATCGACGAAGGCCCGCCGGCAGTCCGGGGCCTCGCAGCGGCGCAGCCGCTCCTGCTCCCCGGCGACCACGAAGAAGGCCAGCGCCATCCCGCAGTCCGCCGCGAGATGGTCGGCGACCGAGGCCCCCGGCGCGAAGTAGTGGACATGCCAGTCGTAGCCGTCGTGGTCCGTCAGCCGGGGCGTGGTGCCGGCCGTGGCGATCAGCTCGTTGATGAGCGAGGCGGAGGTCCGGGGATCATCGGCCGCGAAGATCGCGGCGAACCGGCCGCGGATCCGGTGCACGGAGGCGAGATCGTCCGCCGACAGCACCCCGACATCACTGATCTCGTGCTTTCGTACGAAATCGGCGAGGTGCGGGACGTCCGCGAGTCCGTCGGCCGTCTCGTCCTCCGGCGCGGTGTTCACCAGATCCACCACGGTGTCGAGTGAGCACCGGGTGTCGTGGGTGATCAGCACGATTCGCTCCCTGGCCTGGGGCCGGGCGAGGGCGCCCGTCCGATGCTGGCCGATCGTAGTGCTTCCCGGCCGGGCGGAGACGGGCGTGGGCCCCCGGGCACGCGCCGGCGCCGCCGCCGCGGACTTTCCGCGACGCCGGCGCCGGTGTCATCCCTATGCGGTTGTCTAGGCCCGAGCCGTCTCCCCGAGTGGACGGCGCCGGGCGGCTCTGTGGAGACGCGTCAGCTCTCGGCCAGGATGTGTGAGAGCTCCGTGTCGAGGTCGAAGTGCCGGTGTTCCGTACCCGGGGGCACGGCTGCGTCCGTTCGCTTCAGGAAGGATTCCAGGGCCCTCGCGGGGGCTTCGAGCAGGGCTTCACCCTCCGGGGAGCTCAGGGCGATGCATACGACGCCCTGGCCGTGGCTACGGGACGGCCAGACTCGGACGTCGCCGGTACCGGTGGGCCGGTGCAGGCCCTCGGCGAGGAGGTCGCGGGCGAACACCCACTCGACGGTTTCCTCGGCTCCGGTGTGGAAGGTGGCGTGCACGGCGTAGGGATCGGCCGTGTCATACCGCAGTCCTGCGGGTACAGGCAGTGAGGACTCGCTCGACACAACGAGGCGCAGGTGCAGCTCGCAGCTGACCGTGGTGTTCATAAGCGCCAGGGCCTTTCGCTCAGTGTGCGCTCGGGGATTCGCACGTCGGCGAAATCGACATGCCACCTACGGTGCCGTTGTAAACCCCTCTGAGGGTTTTGCGTGTCTTTATGTAACTCATCCGGCCGAGGGTGCCTTCGCCGGATAGGGCCATTCCGGTGACCGGTTTCTCTCGGGTAGGGTTTGGTCGTATGAATACGGGGAGTGACGAGCCGGGCGAGGTCGCCATGGCGGACGACGAGGCGGAGAATGAACGAGCGCTCGGTTCGCGGGCGCCGGAATTCATCAAGGCGCGACGCGCGCTGCACGTGAGCTGGCAGGTCGGCGTTTTCGTCGTGGGGCTCGCGGTGGTCGGTGCGGGCGTGGTGATGCTTCCGCTGCCGGGCCCCGGCTGGCTGGTGATCTTCGGGGGCATGGCGATCTGGGCGACCGAGTTCGTCTGGGCCCAGCTGGTGCTGCGCTGGACGAAGCGCAAGGTCACGGAGGCCACCCAACGGGCGCTCGACCCCAAGGTGCGGCGCCGCAACATCATCCTGACGACGATCGGCCTCGTGATCGTGGCCGTCCTCGTCGGTGTGTATGTCTGGAAGTTCGGCTTCGAGATGCCCTGGAACATCAAGGAGTGACAGGGCGGGCCCGGCCCCCCGCGGGCCGTCCGTGCTGGTCGAAGCCATCCCCTGACATGGGGTAATGTTCTCTCTGCGCCCGGGCGATTAGCTCAGCGGGAGAGCGCTTCGTTCACACCGAAGAGGTCACTGGTTCGAACCCAGTATCGCCCACCTGTACGAAACGGCTCCGGTCCACGATCTCGTGGACCGGAGCCTTTCTCGTTGTCGCGCGGGAGGGCCCGCCGGACGCGGAGGCCACTGTCCCCGTCGGAGCCGGCGGGGCGTGCATGTGCCCAGGTCATCTGCCTCGGGCCTGTCCTGAAACGGGCTGCGGCCTCCGGGCGGTCGGCCCGTGGCGCTCCGCTCGGGACCCCGCCGGTTCCCGCGGAACGCGGTGATCGAGGGTGACGGGGGTGGGCGCGGCCCGGGTCGGTGTCGATCCGCGCGCGACCCGACGGCGTCGTCCGGCCGGTTCGAACCGACTGTTCCGCACCTCGCCGCCCGCTTCCGTCGGTGCGACCGCCGCCGGGCGTCGGGTCCCCCTCCTCACGCTCCGTTCCGAGGAGCGTCGTCAGTGCTTCCCGCGGCCGTACGTTTTCGGCCGTGCGCCCCCTCCACCCCGCGATGCGAAAGATGTTCGATCAATCGATCGTGTGCGCCCGACCTGCGGAGTCCCGTCCTTGGGTGCCGGCCTCGTCGCACGGTCCTGAGAAGGCGGGCGGGGTGGGGCGCGTTCGGGTCCTGTCCGAATCACGGGTGCGCCCCGCTGCGACGCGGCAGGCAGTGGCGGTGCCATGAGCGGACCGTGACGGTCCGTCATGTGAGGGTGTGTCTGCCGGGCCGTTCGGGGCGGCGGGAGGCTCGTGACTCGTGCCTCCCGGAAGAAGCGGAAGCTTCCGAAGGGTTGGTGAAGCGGACTTCACGGATTATGAGGACTTCCGGGGGAAGTTCTTGTGACCGGTCTCCGTGGAAATGTGGTGCACGCATTTCGGAACGCCATCTGATTTCTGCGGAAGTACGACAAGAACGGGAGTCCGTTCGGCTCAATTCGCGGATAGGTGTGGGAAATATTATTCCGCTCGGGAAATCGGCCGTCGGAGTTGAGAAGGACGGGCCCGGCGGACGGAAAACAGTTCGGTATTCCGGGCCTTCCCGACGCCGCGTCACTTCACCACGGCGGGGCGGCGCTTGGGGACGGGCGGGCACCGTCCGGGACAGGCGCCGAGTGGCGGCCCATTCTTCGGGGCGCACCCAAGGCGGTCCGTGTTGCGCGCGTCAAGCACCCGCCGCCCGACGCGCCGGAGATACACCCGGGTGGCCCCGGCGCGGAAATGCGCAGCGGCCGAGGTGTGGCCGTCGGCCCTCTCTCCCCGGCCCTGTGGACCGGGAGCTTCCGCGGTCGGGCGACGGGCGCGACAGCCGCCCCGCGCCTCCGCGCCAATACCCGCGACGGCCTTCCGAATTCCCGGAAGCGGTACCGGGCGGTTCTGTCTCCACGGCTTCACCGAGACGTCCGGCGGCGCCGGTGGCCGAGGGCCGACCGGCGCCGCCGTGGCGGATCGACGGCTCCTCGGTCAGTTCATCCGTCCCAGTACGTCCCGCACGCGCCGCGCGTCGCGGATCCGCTGCTCGTACGTGGCGCCCAGGGCGAGCAGCAGCACGCCGGCGAGCGCGGGCGCCACCCAGCGGGGGAGTGCGTCGACCATCTGCACGATGTAGGGCGCGAGTTCGTGCAGCGCGTCCATGGTCAGCACCGTGCCGCCGAGCAGCAGCGGCGCCTGGAGGCGGTGCCGGGCGCCCAGCAGCGTGACGGCGAGCGCCGTCGCACCGAGCAGCAGCGGGCGCAGCGTCTGCGGATCGGCCCACGCGGCCAGGAGGCTCGGGAAGAGACTCACGGACAGCACCGGCGCGTACGCGGTCCAGGACGAGACCGCCGGGTCCTCGCGGCGCCGGTACACGCCCACGAGCAGCGCCGGGACGGTCACCGGCAGCGTGTAGGCCTCCGGGGACGTCACGTCCCAGGCCGCCAGCCGCACCCAGGCGGCCAGGACGAACAGGGCGGCGGCCGCGTAGCCGACGGACCGGCGGTCCTCCCGTACGGCGGTGCCCGCGGCGATGACCCCGCACAGCGCGAGGACCGTGGCCAGCATCGGCGGGTCGGTGACGGTCAGCGTGACGGTCAGCAGGGCCGCGACGGCTCCGGTGATCTCGGCCGACACCCTCGTCGGCACGTCGTCGAGGCGCGCCGCGAGAAGAGCGGCCACGACGGGGACCGCCAGGACGAGCAGGGCCGTGTGCTGGGGCTGCCAGCCGAGGGACGCGCCCACCGCGCACGCCGAGGCGGCGAGGTGGACGAGGGCGGCGGGCGTCCCGACCGGACCGAGACCGGGCTGCCGGGCGGTGACCGCGAACAGGACGGTCAGCGCGGCGAACACGGTCAGGGTGGCGGTCTCGGAGGCCAGCGCCAGGAACGCGAGATCGACGGAGGTGACCAGGGCCAGGACCACCGAGATCACCGGAGGACGCGTGCGGCGGGCGAGCGCCAGCAGGGCGACCGTCGTCAGTCCGTGGACGGAAAGGCCTGCCGCGTAGGGGAGTTCGAGGGCGGCCGGGAGCGAGAGAGCCGTCGACCACGCCAGGACCAGAGCGGCCGTCAGGGCCCGCGGACGCCACGCGGCGGAGCGGACCGTGACCGCCAGGACGGCCGCGACGACGGCGAGGACGAGCGGCGCTGTGAGCGCGTCCGGCGGCCAGGGCAGACCGCTCGTCAGCGCGTCCCGGGCCGTCGCCGGGGCACCGGACCAGACCGCGCCGGCCCGGCCGAGCGGTCCGACGAGCGAGATCACCACCACGGGCAGCGCCCAGACCACGGCGAGCGCCTGCACGGAGCCGGAGGCGGCGGCGATCCCGCGGCGCACCGGATCCGGCAGCCCTGGCCGGACGACGGCCGCCAACAGGGCCAGGCCGCACACCAGATGGCCGGCGACGGTCCACTCGCCGGGCAGGACCGTACGCAGCACACCACCGGACGCGACGACCGTGATCAGCCCGGCGGCCGTGGCGGTGCCGGTCGCGAGGCCCGGCCGCGCGGCGGCCCACCCCGCCGAGAAGGCGATCGACGCGGCGAGGAGCAGGAGCGCGGCCGCCCGGGTCGCGGCGCCCGGACCGGCCGCCGTCCAGGACAGGTAGCAGCCGGCGAACGTGCCCCAGCCCCCCAGACCGAACGCGCCGACAGCGGCGACGACCCGGACGGCCGTCGACGACGCGCGCAGGGCGATCACGGCGTCGAACGCGGCCGTCACCAGCAGGGCGGCCGTGATGGCGTGCGCCCCGGCACCGACGGCGGCCGCCCAGAGCACGAGCGGGAACTGGGCGGCGACCACGGCGGCCGGGACAGGCAGCCGCAGGCCGAGGACGGTCCCCCGTCGTACCGCTCCGGTGTCCGGGCCCGACTCCTTCGGACCGGCACCGCTCGCCGCGGACTCCTGCCCGGGGACCGCCGAGGAGGGACCCTCGGTGGTCACCCCGACCGGTTCGCCCCCCGGAGCGCCGCGCCGCGCGCCGACCGTGAGCCCGTACGCGGCCCACCCGGCGGCCAGGGCCGCCGAGGCGAACGCCGCGAACCCCACGCCGTCGGTGTCCGGCAGCGCGACCGTGTGCAGGGCGTACGCGTCCAGGACCGTCAGGACCATGCCGAGGCCGGCCAGCGACTCGGCGGTCGACCGCAGGCCGCGCCGCAGGAGCGGCACGGGCGCACCGAGCGCGGCCAGCGTCACCGCGCCGAGCACGGTGGACCGCCCCACGATCCCCAGGTGGCCCCAGCTCACGAGCGTGAACGCGACGGCGGCGACGGTGAGCAGGATGCCGCCGAGGATCAGGAGCACGTTCTGCACACCGGGCGCCGTGGCCTCCGGCCGGCGGACCGGCGCCGGAGGCGCCGTCGGGACGGGCCGCGGCTGCAGCACGTGGACCAGCCAGGCACGGCGGTGCAGCAACACGGCCCGGCGTGCGTCCAGTTGCCGCAGTTCGGCGTCCAAGAGCCGCAGCTCTTCGGCCGGGGGCGGGATAGGGGTCATGTTCCGGAGTGTGGTTCCGGCCACATGTCCAGGACATGAGTGCGCGTACTCACGCCGTACTCAGGTCCGCCGGCGGGTCCGTGTGTACGGGACCCGGCCGCCCGCGAACAAGGGCGCATACGAACGGACATGAGGAGGGCCCGACCACGGGCACACTCGTTCCATGGACTGGAGTCACTACCGCTTCCACAGCGAGTGGGAGCTGCCCGCGCCTCCCGCAGCCGTGTTCGCCGCCCTGGAACGCGCCGAGAACTACCCGCTCTGGTGGCCGCAGGTGCGCGCGGTGACACCGGTCGACGACCGCAGCGGCGTCATCCGGATCCGCTCCACCCTGCCGTACGACATCACCTTCACCGCACGCGAGGCGCGCCGGGACCCCGCGGCCGGCGTCCTGGAGATCGCGATGACGGGCGACCTGGACGGCTGGGCGCGCTGGACCCTCGATGTCACGGGACCGGGCACCCGCGCGCACTACGACCAGGAAGTGCGCGTGACCACGGCACTGCTGCGCCGCCTGGCCGTGCCCGGACGGCCCTTCTTCCGCGCCAACCACGCCCTGATGATGCGCGCGGGACGGCGCGGCCTGAGGACCTACCTCGAAGCGGTTTGAACCCCACCCGCCGGGACCTGTATGGTTCGGTGCGTTCCCGGGCGATTAGCTCAGTGGGAGAGCGCTTCGTTCACACCGAAGAGGTCACTGGTTCGAACCCAGTATCGCCCACCCGGAGAAGACCGGTCCGTCACCGACGGACCGGTTTTTCGTTGTGCCTGTGCCTGTGCCCACGTGCCCGTTCAGGCCGCGGCCGCCGGCTGATCGGGCCGCAGCGGCCACGCCGGATCCACCGCCTCGTCCGAACCGCTGCGCGCGAACCACGCCTGCAGCCCGCGCGCCTGCGCCGCGTGCCACACCGCCTGGAGCGTGTGCAGCTCGGCCGGCGACAGCCGTTCGAGCCGCGGAGCGAACCGGCGCCCCACCGCCCGCACCAGTTCCAGCGACGCCAGCGCGTCCGCCGCCGCGTCGTGCGCGCCCTCCAGCACCACGTCGTAGTGCGCGCACAGGTCGGTCAGGGTGCGGCGCCCCTTGCGGTAGCGGTCCAGGTGCTTGTCCAGGACCCGCGGGTCGAGCACCCGCAGCGCCGCCGGGTCGAACCAGCGGTCCAGCGGCGACGCCCGGTGCCGGCGCAACTCCCGGTCCAGGAGCGTCAGATCGAACGGGGCGTTCATCACCACGAGCGGCCGGCCCACCGCCGCCTGCTCGCCCAGCTCGCGCGCTATCTCCTCCAGTACGGGCGCAGGCCAGCGGCCGTTGCGCTGCAGATGTTCGTCCGTGAGCCCGTGCACCGCTGTCGCGCCCGCGGGCACCGGCACTCCCGGGTTCACCAGCCATCGGGTCACCCTGGGGCGGGTACCCGCGGCGTCCTGGACGACGACGGCGGCCGACACGATCCTGTCGGTCTCGACGTCCACGCCCGTCGTCTCCGTGTCGAACGCGGCCAGAGGGCCCTCGTACCAGCACGTCATACCTACACAACTCCTCGTTCACCCACGGCAGCTGACGCACCGTCTTCTGCCCGTTTGGTGATACCCGGGCTGTTTGCGCCGTACGCCGGAAGGAGACAACAGAGGTACGGGTCTTTGCAGTTCAGCGACCCGACGCGCGGATACACCAAGCCTGGAAGGCTGTTGGACTCATGGCACTCGCCCAGCCCGAACGGGGCGGGCTGCTGCCCCAGCGGACGGCACCCCATCGCGGCTCACTCGCCACCACCGCCTGCATGGAGACCCTGCAGGTGGGCTACCTGCACGCCGTGGCGGCGGCGGCCGGCTGCTCGCTGTCCCAGCCGTTTCCCGACAACGGCATCGACTGGCACGTCAGCCACAGCGCCCCCGGGCACACGGTCGACGACGAAGTCACCATCAAGGTGCAGCTCAAGTGCACGTACCAGATACCGCCCGACCCACCGGGGCCCGCGTTCTCCTTCACGCTCGACAACCCCCACCTGGCGAAGCTCGCGCGCACCCCGGTCTCGGTGCACAAGATCCTGGTCGTGATGCTCGTGCCCAGATCCCAGGACGACTGGCTGCGTGCCGGCCACGACCGGCTCGACCTGCGGCACTGCTGCTACTGGATCAACCTCGCCGGGCACGCCATCACGGGCCGGCGCCGGACCACCGTCCGCATCCCGACGGCCCGGATCTTCGACGACCGTGCCCTCTGCGAGATCATGACGAGGGTCGGGACGGGAGGCAGACCATGACACACCGCCCGATCGACGAGCCGCTGCGACCGGTGAGGCCGCACCCCGCCGAAACCCTCTGGGACGACCCTCCGGCCCCCGACCGGGTCGACCCGGCCGTGCTCGGCGCCCTCCTGCAACGCCACGGCTGGCGGCGGCGCGGGGGAGCTCCGGGACGGTACGGCAGGTGGACACCACCCGGGCCCGGGGGCGGCGGCACCAGCCTGCTGGTGCCGGAGAACCGGGCCTTCCCCGACAGCGACGACCTGCTCGGCGAGGCACTCGTCGCGCTCGCCCGCAGCGGCTCGCCGTCCGCGCGCGACGTGCTGCTCGCGCTCGCCGTCCCCAGCGACGAGATCCGCTGGTGGCGTGATGTGCCCACCGGACCCGCGGGCGCCGCGCCCTGGACCGTCGAGGAGCAACTGCGCGGGGCCGCCCGGCAGATGCTGCTCGCCGCCGCGCTCGCCACCCGCGCGCGTGCCGGCTACTACGGCGCCCGGCACCGCAGGTCCGCCGCCGCCTCCCTGGACAGCGTGCTGGTCGGCGCCGAACCGGGCGGCCGCCGCCTCACCGCGTTCGTACCGGTCGCCACCGGCCGGCCGCTCGCCGTCCGCCTGCACCAGGCGCTGTACGCGGCCCGCGAGGCGATCGACTACCAGCGGGCCACCGGCGGGATGGACGCCTTCGACGCGGCCGTCGAGGCCGGCGTCAGCCACGAGCTGATGGAAGCCCTGGTGGCTCTCGTGCGGGGGACGGAGGGCGCCCGGATCGCCGTCGAGTGGTCGCCCGCCGAAGGTGTTCCCGAGGGCGGGGCGAACCCCGCCGAGGCCGTCGAGTTCTCACCCGGCGACCTTCCCGTGCTCCGCGAGGCGGGAGCCCGGTATCTGCGCGAGGAGCCGTCCGTGCCCGTACGCGTCACCGGCGCGGTCGTCAGGATGTGCCGGTCGGGTCCGCGCGGCGCGGGCACCGTACGGCTGCGGGTCATCGCCGGCGCGGAGGTCCCGCACGTACGGGTCACCCTGGACGAGGAGGCCTACCGGATAGCGGGCCAGGCCCATCTGGTCGGGCTGCCGGTGCGTGTGCACGGACGCCTGGAGAGCCGCGGCGGCTTCCGGAGGCTCACGGACGCCTCCGGTGTCGTCCCGGTACAGGTCGACGAGGCCGAGCGGGACCGGCTGATGAAGTCGTTGCAGGAGAACCTGGACTTCTTCGAGGAGGCCTGCAGCGGGGACTGAGGGCGCTCCGTCCACAACCCTTTCGCGGAGGGGTCCCCGGGCTCGGTAGGATTCGGGGCATTGCCATGCCATGCCGTATGTGGTGTGGAGTCGCCTTCAGTCAGGAGAGTCCGGTGTCAGAGGTCCGTGTGGTCATCCAACGCGATTCCGAGCGGGAAGAGCGCGTGGTGACGACGGGCACTACGGCCGCCGAGCTCTTCGCCGGGCAGCGCAGCATCATCGCCGCCCGCGTGGCCGGCGAGCTGAAGGACCTCGCCTACGAGGTGCGTGACGGCGAGGAGGTCGAGCCCGTCGAGATCTCCTCCGAGGACGGCCTGAACATCCTGCGCCACTCCACCGCGCACGTCATGGCCCAGGCCGTGCAGGAGCTCTTCCCCGAGGCCAAGCTGGGCATCGGCCCGCCGGTCAAGGACGGCTTCTACTACGACTTCGACGTCGCGAGGCCCTTCACACCCGAGGACCTCAAGGCCGTCGAGAAGAAGATGCAGGAGATCCAGAAGCGCGGCCAGCGCTTCTCCCGCCGCGTCGTCACCGACGAGGACGCCCGCGAGGAGCTCGCCGCCGAGCCGTACAAGCTGGAGCTCATCGGCATCAAGGGCTCCGCGTCCTCGGACGACGGCGCGGACGTCGAGGTGGGCGGCGGCGAGCTGACCATCTACGACAACCTCGACGCCAAGACCGGCGAGCTGTGCTGGAAGGACCTCTGCCGCGGTCCCCACCTGCCCACCACCCGCAACATCCCGGCGTTCAAGCTCATGCGCAACGCCGCCGCGTACTGGCGCGGCAGCGAGAAGAACCCCATGCTCCAGCGCATCTACGGCACCGCCTGGCCCTCCAAGGAGGAGCTGAAGGCGCACCTCGAGTTCCTCGCCGAGGCGGAGAAGCGCGACCACCGCAAGCTGGGCAACGAACTGGACCTGTTCTCCATCCCGGAGCAGATCGGCTCCGGCCTCGCCGTCTTCCACCCCAAGGGCGGCATCATCCGCCGGGTCATGGAGGACTACTCGCGCCGCCGGCACGAGGAGGAGGGCTACGAGTTCGTCTACACCCCGCACGCCACCAAGGGGAAGCTCTTCGAGACCTCGGGCCACCTGGACTGGTACGCCGACGGCATGTACCCGCCCATGCAGCTCGACGAGGGCGTGGACTACTACCTCAAGCCCATGAACTGCCCGATGCACAACCTGATCTTCGACGCGCGCGGCCGTTCGTACCGTGAACTGCCCCTGCGCCTCTTCGAGTTCGGCACCGTGTACCGGTACGAGAAGTCCGGCGTCGTGCACGGTCTGACCCGTGCCCGCGGCTTCACGCAGGACGACGCGCACATCTACTGCACCAAGGAGCAGATGGCGGAGGAGCTCGACAAGACGCTCACCTTCGTCCTGAACCTGCTGCGCGACTACGGCCTCACCGACTTCTACCTGGAGCTGTCCACCAAGGACCCGGAGAAGTTCGTCGGCTCGGACGAGGTCTGGGAAGAGGCCACCGAGACGCTGCGCCAGGTCGCCGAGAAGCAGGGCCTCCCGCTGGTCCCGGACCCGGGCGGCGCCGCCTTCTACGGCCCGAAGATCTCCGTGCAGGCCAAGGACGCCATCGGCCGCACCTGGCAGATGTCGACCGTGCAGCTCGACTTCAACCTGCCCGAGCGCTTCGACCTGGAGTACACCGGCCCGGACGGCTCCAAGCAGCGCCCGGTCATGATCCACCGCGCGCTCTTCGGTTCCATCGAGCGCTTCTTCGCCGTGCTTCTCGAGCACTACGCGGGCGCGTTCCCGGCGTGGCTGGCGCCCGTCCAGGCGATCGGCATCCCGATCGGCGACGCGCACGTCGAGTACCTGCAGAAGTTCGCCGCGGAGGCCAGGAAGAAGGGCCTGCGCGTCGAGGTCGACGCCTCCTCGGACCGGATGCAGAAGAAGATCCGCAACGCGCAGAAGCAGAAGGTGCCCTTCATGGTCATCGCGGGCGACGAGGACATGGCGGCCGGCGCCGTCTCGTTCCGCTACCGCGACGGCTCGCAGGAGAACGGCATCCCGCTCGACGAGGCGATCGCCAAGATCGCCCGCGTCGTCGAGGAGCGCGCGCAGGTCTGATCCGCGGCCACAGCCGACGAGGCCCCCGGGAAGCTCAGCTTCGCGGGGGCCTCTCGTCGTCGCCCTCACGGGAGAACACCTGCAGCAGCCACGACGAGAACGAGCCCGTCACCGCGCCGAGCAGGGCCAGCCCGCACACCATCATGGCCACGGCGATCACCCGTCCCCGCGCCGTCACCGGCGTCACGTCCCCGTAGCCCACCGTCGCCAGCGTGGAGCACGCCCACCAGACGGAGTCCCCGAAGGTGCGGATCGTCGCGTCCGGCGCCTCACGTTCCGCCTGGTAGACGGCGAGCGCCCCCGAGAAGCCGAGCAGGAGCACCGCGATGCTCGCGTAGAACATCACGCGGGAGTACAGCGGCAGCCGGGGCTCCCCGCGCCGCCGCTGCACCGCGTCGTAGAGCCGGACGACCCGCAGCGGCCGCAGCAGCGGCAGGATCAGCACCACGGTGTCCAGCGCGTGCGTCCGGACGAACGCGAGGCCGCGCCCGCTCAGCCGCCAGAGCACCAGGTAGTCGGCGAGGAACATGGCCCAGGTGGCCGCGATCACGATCAGGCAGACGTTCCGGGCATCGCGCGGCAGACCGGGGCCCAGCACATGGACCGCGTAGGCGGTCAGGAACAACATCGACGCGATCCCCAGCGGTACCTCGGTGCGTTGCCGCCAGCGGACCGTGGGGCTGTCGTCGTCCATGGCCCCAGCTTGGCCGCAGGCGCCTTTCCCGGGCACCCGCCGACACGCCGCGAACGGGCGAAGCAATATGCTGCACCACATGACGAGTGAGCCGGAGCAGCAGATCGGAGTGGGAACGCAGGACGCGTTCCAGCGCCTTTGGACGCCCCACCGGATGGCTTACATCCAGGGCGAGAACAAGCCCACCGGCCCGGGGGCCGACGACGGCTGTCCCTTCTGCTCGATCCCGGCCAAGTCCGACGAGGACGGGCTGATCGTGAAGCGCGGCGAGCAGGTGTACGCGGTGCTGAACCTCTACCCGTACAACGGCGGGCACCTGATGGTCGTGCCCTACCGGCACGTCGCCGACTACACGGACCTCACCGCTCCCGAGACCGTGGAACTGGGCGAGCTGACCAAGCAGGCCATGACCGCCCTGCGGACCGCCTCCGGCGCGCACGGCTTCAACATCGGCATGAACCAGGGCACGGTCGCCGGCGCCGGTATCGCCGCCCACCTGCACCAGCACATCGTGCCCCGCTGGGGCGGCGACACGAACTTCATGCCGGTCGTCGGCCACACCAAGGTCCTCCCGCAGCTCCTCGCGGACACCCGCAAGATGCTCGCGGACTCCTGGCCCGCCTCCTAGGCGATCGCCTCCCGGGCATCGGCCGTTTCCGCCACCGGGGCATCACCCGTACGAGGGGAATGCGGCGGGGCGCGACTGCGCGGGGGGTTCCGGCGGACAGGTCAGAGGTGCTCGCCCGGATCCGCCGGGACCACAGGAGGGGGACGCCCGTGCGTCGTCGCAGCGCCCTGATCGCCGTCACCGCCGCTCTGTTCGCCGGTGGGGCGGGACTCGGAACGGCACAGGCGTCGTCACCTACGGCTGTCGGCGCGGCTCCGTCCGCGTGCCGCCCGGCGAACCACACCGCCAAGATCACCGCGAGCCCCGCCCACTCGGGGCACCGCCACTACCGGGTCACCCTGACCGCCGCGCCCGGGTACGCGCCCTGCCGACTGGCGGGGTCACCGGCCGACGTGCGGTTCCACCACCACGGTTCCCCCCGCGGGGTCACCGCCGGCCGGTACGGCTCGCAGCGCGCGATGGTCACCTTCGGCCCGGGGCGTCCGGTGCACTTCGACATCCGGGTGCCGGGCCGTCCCGGCGGTGTCCGGGCCGACGAGGCGACCTTCACGCTCAAGGCCCCGGACGGGGTGATCCCCGGCGAGTCCAGTGCCCGTGGCCCGCTCGTCGTCGGGGCCGGCACCGTCATCGGTCCGGTCCGTCCCGGAGCCTGACCCGGGGGCGGGGCGGGCCGTCTCCGGCCCGCCACCTGGCCCTACGCGTCGTACAGATCGGCCTTGCGCGGCGCGGCGTCCTGCACGGCGGTACTGAGGAACGACGAGCGGCTGCCGAACTTCTCCGTGTCCGCGCCGTTCTCCTCCAGGACCCTGATCGCCGCCGCGTGCACCACGCGCAGCACCGGCGTCGCGGCGCGCAGCGCGTCGTCCGCCATGAAGCGGTGCCGCCACGGCTGGTCGGCCCACGCGTGCCGCAGTCCGAACGGCTCGGGCAGCGCCAGGGATCCGCCCAGCCAGTCCAGGAGCGGCGGATACCAGCTGAGGGGGGCCCGCGCGGCCAGCCGTACGACCTCGTCCGCGGTGACCAGCGGCAGGCTCACCTTGCGGGTCTCCCAGAACCGGACGGTCTTCGCGACCTCCTTGGTCGGGGCCCCCGGCTTCGTGGTGAACAACGAGTTCACCGGTCCCAGCGCGTGACCCGTGACCTCGATGCGCAGCGTCTCGTGCAGCACCGTCACCGTGATCAGCATCGTGATGACCAGCTGGCCGTCCCAGAGCGTCCACTGCACTCCGAGGTAGTGCCGGTCGCCGCTGCCGAACTGCTGCTTGTTGCAGATGTCCTGGATGGCGTGGTTCCGGACCGTGTACGCGTCCACGTCCGTGCCGCCCGGCCGGGACACCGCCTTCGCGTTCTCCCCGATCGGCGTGACCACCCAGTGCTTGAGCGAAGGCGCCGGGAAACCACCGGTGTTGAGCGGTCCGCGCTCCAGCATGCGCAACTGGTCGTGGATGCTGCGGATGACGTCCCAGCTGCGGAACGGGTGGATCTCCTTGGCCGCGTCCCGGGGCACCAGGTCCTCGGCGAGCTGCCAGCTGCCCCAGCGCGTCCCCATGCCGAGAATGCCCTTGGGGCCCGCGTAGAACACGGAGTTGGACTGCTGCTCGGCACTGAGGCGGGCGAGGGACTGGCGCAGCCGCTCGGCCGCCGTCTCACCCGGGCTGCCGGGGACCGCCTCCGGAATCTTGGCGCCGAGACCGCCGCCCGACAGGAGGCTGTCCCAGCGGGCGCGCAGGTCCTTGGCCGTCCGCTCGCAGATCTGCTTGGCCCACAGCCAGCCGACGACGGGCAGGACCACCGACGCGCGTCCGTACCAGCCCCAGAAGCCCGTGAACGGCATCCGCAGGAGGAAGAGGACGGCGAGGGCGCCGGCGGCGAGCAGGAGTGTGGTGCCGAGGGCGGAGGCGCGCTTGTTCTCGCTCTTGGCGATCTGCGTGCGGATCGTGAAGACCAGCAGCCACACCACGAGACCCGGCAGGAACAGCAGCCCGCAGAGCACCATGACGGCCGACAGCCAATTGTCGCGTTCCCGGCGGATGTTGGTCGCCGCCAGGCAGTGCTCCACGACGGCCTGCGGCTCGGTGCCGAAGGACTGGATGAGCGGCTTGCGGCCGACGCCCAGCATGCGGCCGGTGACCGCCGTCGAGAAGGCCTCGCCGAGATTCGGCGCGAGCAGTTTGATCCGCGGGGCCTTGACGGTGGACTGATGCCATTCGTTGTCGGCCTTGAGGATCTCCGTGACCGGACTGTCGCGGTACGCCGCCGAGGCCAGGGCGAAGGTCGCCGCCGTCTGCCCCGCGGAGCCCGTGAGCGGCACCTGCGCCCCGGGAGTGAAATCGAAACCCTCGAACGTCACTTCCGCCCCCATCGCCGCCGCACCCGCTCCTGCGGCTTTCCCGACTTCGGTGCTCCGCACACCTGTTGATCAGGTCATCGTCTTGATCAGGTTCTCAGAGTAACGGGCATGACCGACATTCGTCGGCGGACGGCCGAAGCCGTCCGCCGACGAACGGCGCCCCGAACCCTCAGGAGTCCGGGGTGCGTTCACGGATCCGTTCGGCGATCTGCTGCGGCATCGGCTCGTGCCGCGCGTAGTGCCGGTCGAACCGCGCGGTGCCGTGCGAGATGGACCGCAGATCGACGGCGTACCGCCCGATCTCGATCTCCGGCACCTCCGCCCGTACGAGCGTGCGCCCGCCGCCCGCCTGCTCGGTGCCGACGACCCGGCCGCGCCGCCCCGACAGATCGCTCATCACGGCGCCCACGTAGTCGTCGCCGACCAGCACACTCACCTCGGCCACCGGCTCCAGGAGGTGGATCCTGGCGTCGGCCGCCGCCTCGCGCAGTGCCAGCGCGCCCGCCGTCTGGAAGGCGGCGTCGGAGGAGTCCACCGAGTGCGCCTTGCCGTCGCGCAGCGTGACCCGCACGTCGATGAGCGGATAGCCCGCCGCCACACCCCTGGCCGCCTGGGCGCGCACGCCCTTCTCGACGGACGGGATGAACTGACGGGGCACCGCGCCCCCGACGACCTTGTCCACGAACTCGATGCCCGAGCCGTTCGGCAGGGGTTCCACCTCGATCTCGCAGATCGCGAACTGGCCGTGCCCGCCGGACTGCTTGACGTGCCGGCCCCGTCCGCTGGACGTGCCGGCGAAGGTCTCGCGCAGGGACACCTTGTGCGGGACCACGTCGACCTGCACGCCGTAGCGGTTGCGCAGCCGCTCCAGCGCGACGTCCGCGTGGGCCTCGCCCAGGCACCACAGGACGACCTGGTGGGTGCTCGGATTCTGCTCCAGCCGCATGGTGGGGTCCTCGGCGACCAGCCGTCCGAGCCCCTGGGAGAGCTTGTCCTCGTCCGCCTTGCTGTGCGCCTCGATGGCGAGCGGGAGCAGCGGGTCCGGCATCCGCCAGGGCGCCATGAGGAGCGGGTCGTCCTTGGCCGAGAGGGTGTCGCCGGTCTCGGCGCGGCTCAGTTTGGCCACGCTCGCGAGATCGCCCGCGATGCAGTGGGTCAGAGCCCGCTGCTGTTTGCCGAACGGCGCGGACAACGTGCCGATCCGCTCGTCGACGTCGTGGTCCTCGTGGCCGCGGTCGGTGAGCCCGTGCCCGGAGACGTGCACCGTCGCGTCCGGGCGCAGTGTCCCCGAGAAGACCCGGACCAGGGACACCCGGCCGACGTACGGGTCGGACGCCGTCTTCACCACCTCGGCCACCAGCGGGCCGTCCGGGTCGCACGCCGCGACCTCGCGCGCCGCTCCGTCCGGCGTGGTCACCGAGGGCGCCGGGCGCTCCAGCGGGGTGGGGAAGCCGCCCGTGACCAGTTCGAGCAGCTCGACCGTGCCGAGGCCCTGCCGGGCGCCCTCGGCGGCCGGGGCGGCGGCCAGCACCGGGAAGAAGGTGCCGCGGGCCACGGCCCGCTCCAGGTCCTGCACGAGCGTCTTGAGGTCGATCTCCTCGCCGCCCAGGTAGCGGTCCATGAGGGTCTCGTCCTCGCTCTCGGCGATGATTCCCTCGATCAGCCGGTTGCGGGCGTCCTCGATGAGCTGCCGCTGCTCGGGACCCGGTTCCGCCTCCTTGCGTTCTCCGGAGGCGTAGTCGAACAGCCGCTGGGTCAGCAGGCCGATCAGGCCGGTCACGGGCGCGTGCCCGTCCGGCGCCTCGGGCCCCCGCAGCGGCAGATACAGGGGCAGGACGGCGTCCGGGTCGTCCCCGCCGAACGCCTCGGCGCAGATCCGGGTCATCTCCTCGAAGTCGGCCCTGGCCGATTCGAGGTGGGTGACCACGATGGCGCGCGGCATGCCGACCGCCGCGCACTCCTCCCACACCATCCGGGTCGAGCCGTCCACGCCGTCCGAGGCCGAGACGACGAAAAGGGCCGCGTCCGCCGCGCGCAGACCGGCCCTCAGTTCCCCGACGAAATCGGCGTACCCCGGGGTGTCCAGAATGTTGATCTTGTATCCGTCCCAGTCGACGGGGACCAGGGAGAGCTGTACCGAGCGTTGCTGCCGGTGCTCGATCTCGTCGTAGTCCGAGACGGTGCCGCCGTCCTCCACGCGGCCCGCCCGGTTCACCGCTCCCGCCGTCAGCGCGAGAGCCTCCACCAATGTCGTCTTGCCCGCTCCGCTGTGGCCGACCAGCACCACGTTCCGTAGGGAAGCGGGGTGGTCGGCCGCCGTAGCCCTGCCGGCGGCTCCGGGGTGTGCGTTCGCCTTGTCGCCCATGGCCTTGCCTCCCGTGCACGGTGAGGTCACTGTGGGCGCGGACATGCTCAGGCCGCGTGCGGTGGCGGCACCGGTGACGCCCGCGGTGTCTTCGAGCTTCGCACTCGCGTCACGGTGCGTCCATACAGCGGACGCGACGGCGCCGGGACACCGATGGGATCGCGTCGTGACACGGGGTGCGGGTGCCCGGCCGTCGCACAAGCGCACGCGTGACTACGATGGGGCGGCCGGTGGCCAGCAGGGGCCGCACGGCGACACCGACCCTCGGGAAGGCCATGCTGAACAAGTACGCGCGTGCATTCTTCACGCGTGTCCTCACACCGTTCGCCGCGTTTCTCATCCGCCGGGGGGTAAGCCCCGACACGGTCACCTTCCTGGGCACGGCCGGAGTGATGGCGGGCGCACTGGCCTTCTTCCCGCGGGGAGAGTTCTTCTGGGGCACGATCGTCATCACGCTGTTCGTGTTCTCCGACCTCGTCGACGGGAACATGGCGCGCCAGCTCGGCCGCTCCAGCCGCTGGGGGGCCTTCCTGGACTCCACGCTCGACCGGGTGGCCGACGGCGCGATCTTCGGCGGCTTCGCGCTCTGGTACGCGGGCAACGGCGACAACAACGTCCTGTGCGCCGTCTCGATCTTCTGTCTGGCCAGCGGCCAGGTGGTGTCGTACACCAAGGCGCGCGGTGAGGCGATCGGTCTGCCGGTCGCCGTCAACGGTCTCGTGGAGCGCGCCGAACGACTGGTGATCTCCCTGGTCGCGGCCGGACTGGCGGGCCTGCACGCGTTCGGCGTGCCCGGCATCCAGGTGCTGCTGCCGATCGCGCTGTGGATCGTCGCCGTCGGCAGTCTCGTCACGCTGGTCCAGCGCGTCGTCACCGTCCGCCGGGAGTCCGCCGAGGCGGACGCCGCCGCGGCCGCGACGAGCAGCGAGGCCACCTCGTGACCAGCCTCCAGGACCGGCTGGCGGACGGCGCCTACGCGCTCGGCTGGGGCACCGTCAAGAAGCTGCCCGAGCCCGTCGCCGTGCGCCTCGGCCGGACGATCGCGGACCTCGCCTGGAAGAAGCGCGGCAAGGGCGTGCGGCGTCTGGAGAGCAACTACGCGCGCGTGGTGCCCGACGCGACACCGGAACGCCTCGCGGAGCTCTCCAGGGCGGGCATGCGCTCGTACCTGCGCTACTGGATGGAGTCGTTCCGGCTCCCCGCGTGGAGCGCGGACCGGGTGCGGGGCGGCTTCGAACCGAAGGACCTGCACCACCTCACCGACGGGCTCGCCGCCGGCAAGGGCGTCATCCTCGCCCTGCCGCACATGGCCAACTGGGACCTCGCCGGCGCCTGGGTCACCACCAAGCTGGAGACGCCCTTCACGACGGTCGCCGAGCGCCTCAAGCCCGAGTCGCTGTACGACCGGTTCGTCGCCTACCGCGAGGGCCTCGGCATGGAGGTCCTGCCGCACAGCGGCGGCACCGCCTTCGGCACGCTCGCCCGGCGGCTGCGCGACGGCGGACTGGTCTGCCTGGTCGCCGAACGCGACCTGTCCACGTCGGGCGTCGAGGTGCGGTTCTTCGGCGAGGCGACCCGGATGCCGGCCGGACCGGCCCTGCTCGCCCAGCAGACCGGCGCCGCGCTGCTGCCCGTGACGCTCTGGTACGACGACTCGACCGTCATGCAGGGCCGGGTCCATCCGCCCGTCGAGGTTCCCGCGTCAGGCACCCGTGCCGAGAAGACGTCTGTCATGACACAGGCGATGGCCGACGCCTTCGCCACGGGAATCGCCGACCACCCGGAGGACTGGCACATGCTGCAGCGGTTGTGGCTCAAGGACCTCGACCCCGGGAAGGCTTCCCCGGAGTCCCTCGCTCAGGAATCCGCGAACCCGGGGCATCCCGTGAATCCCGAGCCCCCCGTGACCCCTGTGACTCCCGTGACTCCCGAGAAGAGGACTCCGTGAGGATCGGCATCGTCTGCCCGTACTCCTGGGACGTCCCGGGCGGCGTCCAGTTCCACATCCGGGACCTGGCCGACCACCTCATCGGCCTGGGGCACGAGGTCTCCGTCCTCGCCCCCTCGGACGACGACACCCCCCTGCCGCCGTACGTCGTCTCGGCGGGCCGCGCGGTCCCGGTGCCGTACAACGGCTCGGTCGCCCGGCTGAACTTCGGCTTCCTGTCGGCCGCGCGGGTACGGCGCTGGCTGCACGACGGCACCTTCGACGTGGTCCACATCCACGAACCGTCCTCGCCGTCCCTCGGTCTGCTGACCTGCTGGGCCGCGCAGGGCCCGATCGTCGCGACCTTCCACACGTCCAACCCGCGCTCCCGGGCGATGGTCGCCGCGTACTCGATCCTCCAGGCCGCCCTGGAGAAGATCAGCGCACGCATCGCGGTCAGCGAGTACGCGCGCCGCACGCTCGTCGAGCACCTCGGCGGGGACGCGGTCGTCATCCCGAACGGCGTGGACGTCGACTTCTTCGCCCGTGCCAAGCCCAAGCCGGAGTGGCAGGGCGACACGATCGGCTTCATCGGCCGCATCGACGAACCCCGCAAGGGTCTGCCGGTGCTCATGAAGGCACTGCCGAAGATCCTCGCCGAGCGGCCGCAGACGCGGCTCCTGGTCGCCGGACGCGGCGACGAGAAGGAGGCCGTGGAGTCGCTGCCCGCCGAGATGCGCTCGCGCGTCGAGTTCCTCGGCATGGTCAGCGACGAGGACAAGGCCCGCTTCCTGCGCAGCGTCGACCTGTACATCGCGCCCAACACGGGCGGCGAGAGCTTCGGGATCATCCTGGTCGAGGCGATGTCCGCCGGCGCGCCGGTGCTCGCCGCCGACCTCGACGCCTTCGCCCAGGTCCTCGACCAGGGCGCGGCCGGTGAGCTGTTCGCCAACGAGGACGCGGACGCCCTCGCCGCGGCCGCGGTACGCCTGCTCGCCGACCCGGAGCGCCGGGCCGAACTGCGGGAGCGCGGGAGCGCCCATGTGCGGCGCTTCGACTGGTCGACGGTCGGCGCGGACATCCTCTCCGTCTACGAGACGGTGACGGACGGCGCGGCGGCGGTGGCCACGGACGAACGCACGGGCCTGCGCGCCCGGTTCGGGATGGCCCGGGACTGACGGCACGGGGACCGGGGGCGGAGGCTCCGGGGCTCCGGCGGCGCACCTGCGCGCGGTGCTCACCGGCCTGCGGGCCGTAATTCGGCGTGGGCCGCGGGATGTTGACGCCCCCTGGATCCACTGCGGCCGGTCGGGTGGCCCCACCCGCCGTGCCAGTAGCCGGCCCACGGAGACTAGGGCCCTTGTGTCGGAGGGCGACACCAGGGCACCTCGCCGCCGACGCCGGTGCTCTGCCACGCGAAGCGACGGAGCCCGTCGTGGCGGACCGCCGCGACAAGCCCGTGAGACCGGGCCTCGTGGCGGATGTGCGGCCCCGACCGCCGAGCAGCACAGGCTCCTGGCGGGAACCCGGCCTCGGGGACTGTTCCGGCCGTCGTCGGCGTACGGACCCCTGGGCCGTCAATGCCGACGGGAGCGCCACAGCACCGTGACGCCGGGGCCGTCGGTCCGCCGTGTGAAGCGCCGGGGGGCGAAGCTGCCGGCGGGCGAGGCGAGCCCGCGAGACGGGGCATCGCGGCTGATGTGCCCAACTCCCGTCGTCGAGGCGTAGGGGGCCGCTTTCAGCCCTGTCGGCGTCCCCGGCCTCGTCGGCCACGACGTACGTCCGGGCCGCCTGGCCCACCCGGCGGCCCGGCGGCACGCCCCATCCGCCCCGCGCCCCCGAAACCCGCGCCCCACATCGGTCGCCCCGGCTCCCGCCCCACCCGACTCCTGCTCCCCCCGCCCCCGGGCTCCTGCCCCCAGGGTCCGCCCCCCCCGGCTCCCGCCTCACCCGGCTCCCGCCACCCGGCTCCCGCTCCCTCCGGGCTCCCACCCCTCCGGGCTCCCACCCCTCCGGGCTCCCACCCCTCCGGGCTCCCACCCCTCCGGGCTCCCGCCCCACCCGGCTCCTGCTCCCCCCGTCCCCGGGCTCCCGCCCTCCGGTCCCGCCCTCCGGTCCCGCCCTCCGGGCTCCCGCCCCTCCGGGCTCCCGCCCCTCCGGGCTCCCGCCCCTCCGGGCTCCCGCCCCTCCGGGCTCCCGCCCCTCCGGGCTCCCGC